>JAAYSG010000052.1 GCA_012518435.1 Bacillota bacterium | reverse complement strand
CCCCGGAAGTTTACCCCGGGGATAAGGCGGTCTTGAAAGTGGTATTTAAGGGATAGGAAAAGGCAAACCGGCAGGAAGGCTAGGAGCAGGAGGCCCACCACCGGCAAGGGAAACAGGCTTTTCCGCATCGCTTATCCCTCTCTCAGGGCTCGCTGCCGTACAACCTCATACATGAAAAGGGAACCGGCCACAGAGGCGTTGAGGGAGGAAATCCGACCCTTCATGGGTAGGGAAAGCAAAAAGTCGCAGTTTTCCTTTATTAGGCGGCGGATTCCCCTCCCCTCCGCGCCAATAACAATGGCAATGGGGCCTGTCAAGTCAGCATCGGTATAGAGCTTCTCCCCCTGGGGATGGGCCCCGGCCACCCATATCCCTTGTTCTTGTAATTCCTTTATGGCACGGGTTAGGTTGGTCACCTGGGCTACGGCCATGTATTCCATGGCCCCGGCCGATGCCCGCCCCACGGCCGCTGTCAATTGGGCCGCCCGGCGCTTGGGTATTACCACCCCGTGGACCCCGGCTCCTTCGGCACTGCGGAGCAGGGCCCCCAAGTTGTGGGGGTCCTCAATGCCATCAAGGATAAGGAGAAAGGGGTCCTCCCGCCGTTCCCGGGCCAAGTTCAAAATAGTGGCCAGTTCCACATATTCCTTGGCCGCGGCCAGGGCTATAACACCTTGATGGTTGCGGGTAATAGCCAGTTGGTTGAGCCGCCCCCTTCCCACCTCCTCCAGGTCAATACCCTTTTTCTGGGCCAGCCGCTGTATTTCCCGCAGGGGCCCCGACTTTTTACCGGCTAGCATGTAAATTTTATGCAGGGGGCGCCCCCCAGAACGCAGGGCCTCCAAGACGGTATTGCGCCCCTCAATGGTATCCTCCGCCACACTTCACCCTCCCCTAGTTCATTAGCCCACTCTTATTTTATTCCCCAGTCTCCTTTTTATTAGCCTTAACCAGATCTTGAATGAGGGGGGCCCGGCCGCAGGACATGTCTCCTTCATAGCAGACCCCTTCTACTTTACAACTGGGCCCGGCCGTGGCAAAGAGGCGGGGGGCCACCTTGCGCACCTCTGCCAACATTTTTTCGGCCAACTCCCTTATCTCCCATTGGGCCCGCTCACAGCAGCGGAGGGCAAAGAAGTTGTGCAAACTGCGGCAGTTAAAGGTGGCCACCAGCTTTGTTTCACAGGCATTGGGCAGAACATAGCGGGCATCTTCCTTGGGTGCCACCTCAATCAAGACTTGGTAGGCGGCCCGAATCTCTTCCATGGCCCTGTTGTAGGCCTCAAGGGCCTGGGGCTTGTCCTTAATGGATGGAGGCACAATGTAGGTAAAATTGTCTTCCTTTACATACCTCTGGGATTTTTGAGAATAGGAGGCGATGCGGTGCCTAACCAGTTGGTGGGACAGGGCCCGGCTGATACCTTCAATGGCAAAGGTGAAGGTAACATGTTCTGTGGGGGAAAAATGGCCCATCTGGGTCAACCGCCCCAAAAATTGGTCTACCTTCTCCGGGGTGAAATCATCCATAATTTCCACCGCCCCCCGGGGGGAATAGCAAAGGCGGGCCGCCGCCGCCACTGTTTTTTCCGGTTCCGGAGTATAGTTGATAAGGGTTACCTGAAGCATATTTCTCCCTCCCATAATAGGGCCTAGCCCTTAGCGGGGCTGTAAAGGGGATGCCGGCGGCACCCCCTGCCCTTATTTCCGCCGGTAACGAACCCCTTGGGGAGCATCCTCCAGCACAATACCCAGTTTGGCAAGCCTATCCCTAATCCTATCAGCCCGGGCATAGTCTTTATTCTTGCGGGCCTCCTGGCGGAGCTCTATGATGATCTTGATCAGGGAATCCAGCAATTCCCCTTCATCCCCCAATTCCGCCGCCGGTACCAGGCCCAAGACACCGCTGATGGTCTGGAATATCTGCCGGGCCTGGGCCAGGACTGCCTTTTCCTCCCCTGTGGTGGCAGGCTCCCGGAGGAAGCTGTTGATCTCCCTACTTAAATCGAAGAGGACACCCACAGCAAGGGCAGTGTTAAGATCATCATCCATGGCCTCTTCAAAGCGGTTCAGGGCTTCCTGGGCCTCTGTCAGCAGCTTCTCTCCCCTCTCCCCCATATCCTCAGGCGCTGGGGCCGGCAGTTGCCCGCCCTCCTTCCCCAGAACCTGCTCCAGGGTCTTCCAAACGTTTTGTAGCCTTTCCCACCCCTTCTGGGCCGCAGACAGCTTTTCCAGATCAAAGTCGATGGGGCTGCGGTAATGGGTGGAAAGGAGGTAGAGGCGGACCGCCATGCCGGAATACTGCTCCCGGGCCTCCCGGATGGAAACAACGTTACCAAGGGATTTGGCCATTTTCTCGCCACTAAAGTTGACAAAACCATTGTGGACCCAATAGCGGACAAAGGTTTGCCCGGTAAAGGCCTCCGACTGGGCAATTTCATTTTCGTGGTGGGGGAAGATTAGGTCCACGCCACCGCCGTGAAAATCGATATTCTCCCCCAGGTATTTAAGGGCCATTACGGAACATTCAATGTGCCAGCCGGGCCTTCCCTGTCCCCAGGGGCTGCTCCAAGAAACTTCCCCCGGTTTGGCCTTTTTCCAGAGAGCAAAGTCCATGGGGTTGTTCTTACGCTTGTCAACCTCAACCCGGGCCCCGGCCCGCAGCTCGGCCAAACTGCGGCCAGATAGCTTCCCGTAGTCTTTAAACTGGCTTACATCATAAAAGACATCGCCATTGACCTGATAGGCATATCCCTTTTCCAGCAAACCCTGTACCATATCAATAATATCCTGGATATGCTCCGTTACCCGGGGGTAAGCATGGGCCCTTTGCACACCCAGGCCATCCAGGTCGGCAAAGTATTCTTCTATGAATTTGCCGGCAATCTCCCCGGGTTTTTTGTTCTCCTCTGCGGCCCGGGCCAGAATTTTGTCATCCACATCGGTGAAATTCTGCACATGCTGGACCTCATAACCCTTATATTCCAGGTAACGGCGAAATACATCCCATACCACATAGGGCCTGGCATTGCCCACATGGCAGTAATTGTAGGGTGTCACACCACAGACGTAAATGCTGGCCTTGTTTGCCTCCCGGGGCTGAAATTCCTCCTTACTCTTGGTCAGGGTGTTGTAAACACGTAGGGTCATTGCACCTTCCTCCTCTTTGCTAGTAAAAAGCGGGCCCCTCCAAGAATCGGACGGTAGGCCCGCGGTTCCACACCACTGGAAAATTTCTCGGCGGGCATTTACAAGCCCTATCCTTCGACCCCAGCCAGCTTTAGGGTACGGTTTAACCTATATTCCACCCGTTCCCGGCCCAGGATGGCAATCAATTCGTGGAGTTCAGGGCCGTGGTTGGACCCTGTGAGGGCTATTCTAAGGGGCATAAAGACCTTCCTTCCCCCCAATTGCAAATCCTTCCTCAAATCCTGCAGCATCCTCCGGACACCGGTGGGTGTCAGTTCCGGTGTCTCCGCCATGGCCTTGCGCAGGGCGGCCATTACCCGGGGTACTTGTTCCTGCCGTAAGACATCCTTTAACCCTTCCTCCTCAAATTCCACCTCATCCTGGAAAAACACAGCCACATGGTCCGTTATTTCCGCCAGGCAGGTTAGGTATTCCCTCACCGCCGCCACCACCTGTGCCAGCCACTCCCATTCCCCTTGGCTGGGCTCATCCTTTATGTAGCCGGCCTGGAGCAAATAGGGTACCGCCAGTTTTGTTATTCTTTCCAGGGGGCTGTTTTTAATATAGTGCCCATTCAACCAGCGGAGCTTATCGATGTTAAAGACTGCCGGTGAACGGGAAACCCGTTCTAGGCTAAATTGGGACACCAGTTCTTGGGGTTGAAAGATTTCCTCCTCCCCTTCCGGAGACCAACCCAAAAGGGCAAGAAAGTTCACCACCGCCTCGGGCAGATAGCCCTTCTCCCGGTATTGTTCTACAGAGGTATCTCCCTTGCGCTTGCTCATCTTGCTCCGGTCCTCGGCCAAGATAAGGGAAATATGGGCAAAGGCCGGGGGAGTCCATCCCAGGGCCTCATAGAGTAGAACCTGGCTGGGGGTATTGGAAAGGTGCTCTTCCCCCCTAATAACATGACTAATCTCCATATGGTGGTCATCTATGACACAGGCATAATTGTAGGTGGGGTTTCCGTCGGACTTGACAATGACAAAATCCCCAATGCCGTCACTTTCGAATTCTACCCGGCCCCGCACCTCATCCATAACCAGCACCTGCTGGCCGGCGGGAACCCGGAATCTAATGGCGGGCTGGTAACCCTTGGCCCGCAGGTCATCCACCTCAGCCGGGGAAAGGTGGCGGCACTTGCCGGAATAGCGGGGCATTTCCCCCCGGGATAACTGTTGTTTTCTCTGTTCCTCCAATTCCTCCCCGGTACAGAAGCAATAGTAGGCCTTTCCTTCTTGGAGGAGTCGTTGGGTATATTCTTCGTACAATTTTAATCTTTCCGTCTGGCGATAGGGGCCATAGGAGCCACCCACATCCACCCCTTCATCCCAGTCCATCCCCAGCCATTTTAAATCCCGCATGATGTTTCTTTCCGATTCTGGGCTGGATCTTTCTAAATCGGTATCTTCACTGCGCAGAACCATGGCACCCTTGTAGCGCCTGGCCAAAAGCCAGTTAAAGAGAGCCGTGCGGGCACCGCCAATATGTAAGGGCCCGGTGGGGCTGGGGGCGAAGCGCACCCGTATACCTTCCATTTCCATTAACCTCCTCTACCATCCGCTTCATCCATCTGATTAATTAATTATATCATGGCCCATCTGGGGGGGCAAATTTTCCCTCTATTCATTCACCGGCTCGGCAGGTTTAGAAAGGGGCCTGTGCAAGAGTACCACCACCTGGGCAGCAATGCCCTCCCCCCGCCCGGGAAAACCCAGACCCTCCGTTGTCGTTGCCTTAATGCTTACCCTGGCGGGATCCAGGCCCAAGATGGGGGCCAATTTTTCCCGCATGGCCCTGTAATGGGGTGCCAGCCGGGGAGCTTGGGCAATTAAGACAGCATCCACATTGTGCACCCCATAACCCCTTTTGCGGACAATTTCCATAACCCTTTCCAATAGGAGAAGGCTGGAGATGCCCCGAAGGGAAGGATCTTTGTCGGGAAATTTTCCGCCGATATCCCCCTCCCCCAAGGCACCCAAAAGGGCATCCATAAGGGCATGGCTCAGGACATCGGCATCGGAGTGACCCACCAAACCCTTGGCAAAGGGTATTGCAACCCCTCCCAGGATTAAGGGATAACCCACTTCTAGTCTGTGGACATCATAACCCAAACCGATGCGCACGGTTATTGCCTCCTTTTTAGCAGGGCCCGGGCCAAATCCATATCCTCCGGGGTCGTTATCTTCAGGTTCTCATAGGACCCGGGAACCAATTTTATCCGCTGCCCCAGGGCCTCCACCAACATGGCATCATCGGTGGCGGCCAGGCCCGATTTCCGGGCGGCCTCATGGGCCTTGAGAAGGAGGGAATAAGAAAAAGCCTGGGGCGTCTGTACAGCCCACAGGGTATTCCGATCCGGAGTTTGGGCGACAAATCCCGCCCTGTCACAGATCTTGATGGTATCCTTTACTGGGACGGCCACAACGGCAGCCCCATATGTCCGGACAGCTTGTACCACTTTTGCAATTAGGCCGGGGGGTAGGAGGGGCCGCACCCCATCGTGGACCAATACCGTATGGGTGTTGGCACCAAGGGCCAGGAGCCCTTGGTAAACAGAATCTGTACGGCTTTCCCCCCCGGCAACAATTTCCCCCACCTTGCTAAAACCATACTTATCCACCAGCTCCCGCCGGCAGTAGGGAATATCCTCCGGCGCAACCACCAGGACAATATCCGTTATGAGGGGGCTCTCCTGGAAAATGGCCAGGGTATGGGCCAAAATAGGCCGATCTCCCAAGGGATGGTACTGTTTCTTAAGGAATACGGGGCCCATGCGGGTACCCCGGCCGGCAGCGGCTATGAGGGCAGCAACCTTTTTACTCATTGGGCCTTCTCCTCCGCCTTTGGTTTGGCAAAGATCATCCGGCCCGCCGCCGTCTGCAGCACACTGGTAACCAAGACATCAATACTTTTGCCGATATGGCGCTTGCCCCCATCGACAACAATCATAGTGCCATCATCCAGGTAGGCCACACCCTGGCCCGCCTCTTTGCCATTTTTGATAAGGTGGACCAGCATTTCTTCTCCGGGAAGGACAACGGGTTTTACCGCATTGGCCAGTTCATTAATATTGAGGACAGGAACCCCCTGCAATTCGGCCACCTTATTGAGGTTAAAATCGTTGGTTAAGATCTTGCCCTTCATTTCCTGGGCCAGGCGTACCAGCTTGCTGTCAACCTCGGCAATGTCATCATAATCCGTTTCATTGATTTTGACTTGAAACTCCAGCTCCTTTTGGATCTTATTGAGGATATCCAGACCCCTCCGACCCCGGTTGCGTTTCAAAAGGTCGGAGGAATCGGCAATATGCCGCAGCTCCTCCAAAACAAAGCCGGCTATAATCAGGTCCCCCTCGATAAAGCCACTCCTACAGATATCGGCTATCCGCCCATCGATAATAACACTGGTATCAAGGATCTTGGGTTCCGATTTTACCGCCACCGAGGCGGCCTTCTCCTTGGCCCCCGGGCGCAGGCTGCCAATGAGCTGGTGAATTTCTTCCTTCCTTTTAACTGCCAAAACCATTCCCAAATAGCCCAAGCCCAGATTGGCAATTAGGGGGAGGACAAAACCAATAAAGGGGACCCGGGAAAGGGGGAATCCCAAGAGATTGGCAATGATCAACCCGACAATGAGTCCCAAGGCTCCGGTAATAACATCATAGACAGGAATTTTTTGCAGCCAGGCCTCGCTCCACTGGATAACCCTAAGGCTGCTATTTATAATGGTGGGAGCCAGTAAAAATGCAATGCCCCCTCCGCTGAGAATGCCAACTGCCATGGTCCCTCCGTAGATGACCGCATTGCCTTCAAAACTACCCACGGTAGTTATGAAGGGCCACCCATAGACGAAGAGCTGGTAGCCAATTATGCCACCAAGGGCCGCGATGGCCACTCGGACTAATTTTCGCACCACCTTCATCACTTCCCTCCCTAACTTCACCTAGGTTCACTTCATTATACGATATGTTACAACTCCTTGACAAGCAAACTAAAGGATGTTCCCCTCTTTTCCGGGTATTACTACCACTGCCATAATTTATTATATCCTTTTAAGGCCCATGTTAAACCCACAAAACAAAAGATGCCAGCTGCCCGGCATCTTAAATACAACCCATGGGTTACCCAAAGGAAACAAAGCCACCCACTATACCATCATATTAACTAAAAGGCTCATCTATGATGTCCCCAGCGGCCTCTTCGCCAATATCCCGGGCCAGTACCAGCTCACTGATAAGAATCTGGCGCGCATTATCCAACATTTTGGTCTCACCGGTGGATAGGCCCCTTTCCTTTTTCCGCAGGGAAAGGTTTCTGACCACCTCTGCAACCTCATAAATATCCCCGGTCCTTATTTTTTCCATATTGGCCCGGAAACGGCGGTTCCAGTTGGCAGACATCTTTGTCTTTTGGTCCCGCAAAATACTAAGAACCTTTTCCACACCTTCTTCATCAATCACTTCCCGCAGGCGCAATTTTTCCACACTACCCGTGGGAATCATGACCTTCATATCGCCCAAGGGCAGGTGCATAACATAATACTTGCGCTTTTCACCCAGTACTTCCTGTTCTTTAATGGCCTCGATTATCCCCGCACCGTGCATGGGATAAACAATTTTGTCCCCGACATTAAACATTCTACAACCTCCTCCAACCAAGGGAAGACAAAATTAATATACCAATATATTACCACAATGTGATACTTTTGTCAAGGACAAAGAATAGTAAATTATATCACGCCGGGTTTGCCTTGTCAAATGATTTTTCCCCCCAGATTGTAGAAGGGCCAAAGGGAGACAAGATGGTTTTAGGGTCATTTCTCCTCCCCATAAGCCAATTTTTCCTGGCAGTATAGTTAGATACCAACTCCCCATCGATTTCTTCAAGGAGGCGCTGGTGGATGGTAACACAAATTTAATTTGGTTCATCCCATCTCTTAAGATTTTTGAAATGCTGTTAAATCCTTCCCATGGCCAAATTGTTTCCCTCTCCTTTTAAATTATTATAAACTGCTATCCTTTGCTATTAGAGCCTACTAAATTTAGCTGCAGTTAATATGGTAATTGGAGTATTCGGAATGTGATACCTGTTCCCCTCCTTGGGAAAAATATGAAAAAAAGTAGGTCTGTATAGATTAAGCAGCGAAATAAACATGTACCAAATTATTTTTGAAGAGGGGGTAAGTAAAATGTTAAGGCGGAAGAAAAGTGTGTTGGTGATTCTCTCTCTATTCACTGTTATCGTTTTAATGGCCGGCTGCACCCAACCCGGGGGGCCACCGGAGGAAGCAGTAGATGAAGTATCAGAACCGGTACAGCTACTAAACCCAGAAGTAGTGGCCGATAATGGTATCGTGGCTGCGGCCCATCCCTTGGCAGCCCAGGTGGGGGCTGAGATCATCCAACAGGGGGGCAATGCCATTGATGCTGCTGTTGCCACAGCCTTCACCCTGGGCGTAGTGGAACCCAATGCCTCGGGTTTAGGTGGCGGTGGCTTTATGGTCATCCGCTTTGCTGATACCGGGGAAACTACCATTATTGACTATCGGGAAGTTGCACCCCTGGCAGCTACTGAAGACATGTATGAGTTAGATGCCGACGGCAAAGTTATTGACTTTGCCAATAGTCGGGGTTATCGGGCTGTTGCCGTCCCCGGGCAGGTGGCCGGCCTTTCCCTGGCCTTGGAAAAGTATGGTACCATGGATCTGGCCCAGGTCACTGAAAAAGCCATCCATTATGCGGAAAATGGTTTTGAAGTGAGTGAAGGCCTAAGTAGTATCATAACCGACAACTTTGACAAGATAAATGCCTACCCAGCCACTGCAGAAATTTATCTTAAAGATGGCCTCCCCTTAGAGCCGGGGGATACCTTAATTAATACTGACCTGGCCAATAGCCTGCGCCTTATCGCAGAAGAAGGACCAGACGCCTTTTATAAAGGCCCCATAGGTGAGGCAATTGCTGCCAATATGGCGGCCAATGGCGGCCTCATCACCATGGATGATTTTGCAGCCTATAAGCCTGCGGTCCGGAAACCAGTCAGCGGCGAATATCGGGGCTATGAGATTGTCTCCATGCCTCCACCCAGTTCCGGTGGTACCCATATCATCCAGATTCTCAACATCCTTGAAGGCTTGGAATTAGACAAAATGGAACACAATTCGGCGGAACATATCCACTATATGGCCGAGGCCATGAAGCGGGCCTTTGCCGACCGGGGGGTGTACATGGCCGATCCGGATTTTGCTGATATCCCCCTGGACGGGCTTCTATCCAAAGATTATGCAATAGATTTGCTGGCCTCCATCGATCCGGTTGTTGCCACAGAAAAAGTTTCAGCCGGTGACCCGGCCCTTTATGAAGGTGCCAGTACCACCCATGCTTCCATTATGGATAAGGATGGAAATATCGTCTCCCTAACCCAAACCATCGAGTGTTTCTTTGGCTCGGGTGTTGTAGTTCCCGGCACTGGGATCTTGCTTAATGACCAAATGCACGATTTTACCGTTAAACCAGGAACGGCAAATTCGGTGGAACCCGGTAAGAAGCCCTTGAGCAGCATGTCGCCAACAATTGTCCTTAAGGACGGCAAGCCCTTTATGACCATCGGTTCCCCCGGGGCTACCCGCATAATTACCGCTGTAATGCAGATCATTTCCAATGTCATTGACTTCGGCATGGGTATTCAGGAGGCCATTGAGGCACCCCGAATTCACTGTCAAGGCGGAGCCATCATGTTGGAAGACCGTATAAGCGAAGACATTCAAGCTGAGTTGGCAGAATTTGGACATGAAATAGATGTTAAGGGTAGTTATGACCTCTATTTCGGTGGTGCCCAAGGTGTTATGTTTAAGGATGGCAAACTCCACGGCGGTGCCGATCCCCGTCGGGATGGTGTAGCCGTCGGGTTTTAAACAAGGAGGTAATAGTATTGAAACCCCTGAGAATAGCAACAACCTTAATATTGGGTTTGGCTTTAATACTCAGCGGCTGCGGCAACGGAGGAACGGAGACACCCCCCGCCAAT
>JAAYSG010000051.1 GCA_012518435.1 Bacillota bacterium | reverse complement strand
TTGCCAGCAGCTTTACCAACACATATTGGGCGTGGTTGGTATCCTGGTACTCATCAACTAAAATATACCGGAACCTCTCCCGATAGCGCTGTAAGAGCCCTGGCTGGTCTTGGAAAAGCCGGACCACGGCATTGAGGAGGTCGTCAAAATCCAGGGCATTGTTTTCCTCCAACCTTTCCTGGTAGAACCCATAGACATCATCTAAATTGCCAATATAGGAGCCGGTGTATTTTTTTTGCCTTTTGAGATAAGAAAGGAAATCAGGGGGAGCCACCAGCTCGTTCTTGGCCCGACTAATGAGGGCCAAACACCCCTGGGGGGAATATTTTTTGTCATCCAGATTTAATTCCCGCAGGATATCCCGTATTAGTGTTAGCTGATCGGCCTTGTCGTAGATGACAAAATTCCCCTTGTGCGCCAAATGGCGGCCTTCCCGCCGCAGGATTCGGACACAGGCGGCGTGGAAGGTCATAATCCACATCCCGCTTATCCCTTCCCCCACCAGTTCCTGCACCCGCGCCCGCATTTCTTGGGCCGCCTTGTTGGTAAAGGTAACTGCCAGTATTTGATATGGTTCAACCCCTTTTTTTAGCAAGTAGGCAATCCGGTGGGTCAGAACCTTTGTTTTCCCACTGCCGGCCCCGGCCAAAATCAAAAGGGGGCCAGAGCCATGTTGTACCGCTTCCCGCTGCATTTCATTGAGTCCATCCAATAACTGCTGCAAAGTGCTGCCCCCCTTTTCAACTTCTATTGTGTTCGACAAAATGGGGTGGGATTCCTTTTCACCCGGAGGGCCAATATAAAAATCCCCCGGAGGGGATAAAAAGGAGATACTTCATCTACAGCCCACGGGGCGGGACCAAACTAGTCATCTTCTGTGTGGAGGAGTTCTCCCGCCTCCTCCAGGCGGTCCAAAATAATTTTGTAGCCATCACTGCCATATTCCAGATACCTTTTTACCCTGCTAATGGTGGCCGTGGAAACTCCGGTTCTTTCCACAATCCGGTCATAGGTATGTCCGGCCCGGATCATCCGTGCCACCTCTAGCCTTTGGGACAAGGCCTTGATTTCCCCAATGGTGGCCACATCCTCGAAAAAGCGATAACACTCCTCCCTATCTCTAAGGGCCAGTATGCCGGCAAACAGCTGATCTATCAAGTCATCCCGCCATTTGACCTTATATGTCACCGGATCCACCTCCTGGTCCCAGCCTTCCTTTCCTCTATTCGGCATCTGGGGTGTTAAATCCTTCCCAAGGAAAACAATATTCCGGGAAGATGCCTGACAAAGGTTTAGTGGCCGGGAGGGGCCCCTCACTCCCCCATGAGGATAACACAACACACCTCCTGATTGGTGGCACTGGCCAGGATGAGGATGGGGTTTGGCCGGGAGTTGCAAAAGCGAAGATCCTTTTCCCCGGGGGCCACGGCGGCATCGGTCCCCCGGGGGGTATAATCAACCTCCTGGGAATGGGCATGTCTTTCCACAACCTTCAGTTGGGCGGCACAGACGGCTTGATAAAGGGTGCTGGACACTTGGCAGATACCGCCCCCGATACTGGGGGTAAATTGGCCCTGGTCATCGATGATGGGGGCTTCTTGAAAGCCCCTCTCCCCGGTGGGGTTCCCCACCACCCGGCTGAAGGCAAATTCCTCCCCCGGTTGCAGGACCATATTGGTAATGAGATCCGTGGCCAATTTAATATTATGCACCCTTTCGGGGCTATCATTGAGGATCTTGGTTTTGGCCCCCGCCAGGGGTTGTAAATTTCCCCACAGAGAACCCCTTTGGGCCAGGAGATTTTCCCGGGTAATCTTGGCCTGCCTTTCCTGGAGCACCAGGCTGATATCCTCTCCCGGGCGGGCGGTCATAACCCGCCTTAGGGTGGCTGCCCCATCTACCCTTATCCCGGGCCTGTCGGGGATAATTTCCCCGGAATCCATGTCAACAATGGCATTCTCCGGTAGGCATTCCCTTTCCCGGGCCATTTCCCCTATTAGATGAGTAACCTCCTCTCTAACCTTGCCCCCCACTGGTCTCCCCTCCAGGCTTACCCCGGGGTTAACCCGGCCCTGGCCGGGGAGGACCAAGGCCAGCCCCATGATTAGGATGAGTATTCCCCCCCAGAACCAGCGCTTATCCGGCATGGTTTACACCTCCCTCCTTATTGTCCCCATCGTATCTTGGGCTTATCAATTTAAAGCCCCGGGGAAGGGTCACCAAAATGCTGGCATTCTCATAAACTATTGGGGATAACGAATAATTGCTTGCCTGGGTATCGACAAAAGGAGGGTATCGCCAATGCTATATTTCCGTGGGGACGGGGGGGAAAGACCCCTTTCCACCTTGGTGGCCCAACTGCCGGGGGCAAGGCAGCTCTGGGGCGGGGACCCCAAAATAAGTGGTATTTGCACTGATTCCCGCCATCTAACACCCGGCCACCTGTATCTGGCCATAGTGGGGGGAAGATATGATGGCCATCAATTCATTCCCCAGGTTGTAAAGGGAGGGGCGGCGGCCCTCTTGGTGGAAGTGCCACCCCAAAGGCAGGCGGTGGGTAATATAGCCGTAATTCAAGTTGAAAATACCCGGCTTGCCCTGGCCCACCTGGCCTCCAGCCTTTATCAGCATCCGGCCCGTTCCCTGGCCTGTATAGGTGTAACCGGTACCACGGGAAAGACAACCACCAGCTTTCTTCTCAACGCCATTTTGGAAAGGGCTGGTTTGAAAACTGGCCTTTTGGGAACCGTCTGCCAAAAGGTGGGCAGTAGCAGCCGCCCCTCGGAACTAACCACGCCGGAGCCATTGGAGCTGCACCGGCTCTTTGCCGCCATGAAGGAGCAGGGGGTTAGCCACGCAATAATGGAGGTATCCTCCCATAGCCTCTGCCAGGAGCGGGTGGCCGGGGTTCCCTTTCGGGCTGCGGTTTTCACCAATTTAAGCCGGGAGCATCTGGATTACCACAAGAGTTTTAGCCACTATCTGGACAGCAAGGCTAGGCTCTTTTCTTCCCTTGGCCCCCGTGCCCACGCCATCCTCAATTATGATGAAGCAGCCTCCCGCCATCTCCAACAAGTCACCAGGGCCCAGACCATAGGCTACGGAAAGAGGGGCGGGGCCCAGCTAATGGCCACCAAGATTTGCCCCCTGCGGCGGGGGTTTTCCTTCCGCCTCTCTTTGACTAGACCCATAAAAAACCAAGCTGGGCGGCTACTGTTACCCGGCCAATGGCCGGTGAAATTATCCCTCTTGGGCCGACACAATATAGCCAACGCCCTGGGGGCCAGCGCCGCCGCCCTGGCCCTGGGGATAGAACCCGAGGCCATCATAAGTGCCCTTGAGGACTTTCCCGGTGCCCCCCGCCGCCTGGAGCTGGTCTATGAGGGACCCTTCACCATCATCGATGACTTTGGCCACAATGAGGCCAGCCTAGAGGCGGTATTCACCACCCTAACCGTCCTCCATTACCGCAAACTAATAATTGTCAATTACCTTAAGGGAACACGGGGGGTGGCGGCCAATGAAATAACTGCCCGCCACATTGCCCATGCTGCCCGGCGACTGCGCCTGGCCAAGGTGATAAGCACCCGCAGTGATTCCCATGTAATAGTTAAAAATAGGGTGCAGGATGAGGAGGAAAGGGCCTTCAGCCGTATCATTAAAAAGGCCGGCCTGTCCATTACCACCACCAGGGAGCTGCCCGATGCCATTGCCCTGGGCCTGGCCAGTGTCGGAGCCGGGGATATTCTCCTCCTTTTGGGCCCCTCGGGGATGGACGCCGGAGCCAAAATAGCCCTTGATTTTCTTCAGGAAGCTACTTTACCAGCGGCGGCCCAGCTCTAAAAAAAGTCCCCCCCCGGGGGACTTCCATCTATACAAGGAGATTAGCCTTCCTTGCCACCTCCTCCACGGTCCTGGCCATCCCTTGGCAAAAAACCCCAAACCGGTGGGCAGCAAGGACAGGGTTAGGGGCTTTCTTGGGTAGGTCCACCCCGCTGGGCTTGGCAGGAACCCCAGGATCCCAGCACCGGCTATACCTGACCCAACAGGCGCTCCACCACCTCCCGGTAGGCCTCCTCCACACCACCCATATCCCAGCGGAAACGATCCTTATCCAGTTTCTCCCCGGTACCCACATCCCACAGACGGCAAGTATCGGGGGAAATTTCGTCCCCTAAAAAAACCTTCTCGTCCGCTAAGCCGAATTCCAACTTGAAATCCACCAGGAGGAGACCCCGGTGGGCGAAGTAATTCCTCAAAAGCAAGTTGGTTTGCAGAGCCAGTATGGAGCAGGTCTGAAGGCGGCCAGCGGATATGAATCCCAGGGTATTGAGGTGGGATTCGTTGAGGAGGGGGTTATCCGCCCCTTCCCTTTTATAGTAATACTCCACCACCGGTTCAAGAAGCTGAAAGCCCTCCTCCAGGCCCAAGCGGGGGGCCAAACTGCCTGCCACCGCATTGCGAACCACTATAATTAGGGGGTACATGACAAGCTTTTTCACCAAAAGCACCCGCTCACCTATTTTTTCCCTATAGTGATTGGGAATCCCAGCCTCGGAGAGAAGGGTAAAGAGGATGGTACTTATCTGGGCATTGTAGACCCCCTTTTCTGCGATGGCTCCCCTCCTCTTCCCAAAGGCCGTGGCCTCATCCTTAAAATATAGACGGTATAAATCGGGGTCGGCAGTATTGTACAAAATCTTCGTCCGGCCCTCATAGACCTTGTCACCCACCAGCATTAGAGGTACCTCCCGTCCAAAATATATTTCCGCCCTTTGTCCACTATATGCCCTGGGCCCCCCCAAGATTCCCCCCAGGGGCCCAAACCAGCCGGCCCGGGGAAGGAAAAGGGAGCGGGGTTTTTGCACCCGCTCCCTTTAGTATACAATATTTAGGCTACGAAGTGAATTAAAGAAGTCAGGGCCAGGATATAGGTAAACCAGTGGACCTCCTTGCCCCGGCCGGCGGCCAGCTTGACCAGGGGATAGGCCAAAAAGCCGGCGGCGATGCCATTGGCAATACTATAGGCCAAGGGCATAAAGAGGATGGTGAGAAAGGCCGGAAAGGCCTCGGTAAAGTCGTTAAAATCAATGCCCGTTACCCCACCCATCATAAGCACCCCAACAATGACCAGGGCCGGGGCTGTGGCCGCACCGGGAACCAAACCAGCCAAGGGGGCAATAAAGAGGGATGCCAGGAAAAGGAGACCGGTCACAACGGCCGTCAAACCACTGCGCCCACCTTCGGAAACACCGGAGGTGCTTTCCACATAGGTGGTTACGGTACTGGTCCCCACGGCGGCACCGGCTACGGTACCAATGGCATCGACAATCATGGCCTCTTTTATTTTGGGCAGGCGGCCCTCTTCATCAAGGAAACCGGCCCGGGCACTGGTCCCCAAGAGGGTTCCCATGGTATCGAAGATATCGACAAAAAGGAAGGAAAACATAGTCATGAAGCCCAGACTCAAGGCCCCGGATAGATCAAGATGGAAGGCAATGGGGGCTAAACTTGCCGGGGCACCAAAGATATCGGCCAGGCCAGTGGGAAAAGCCGTTATTCCCATAAAGAAGCTGATTACCGTGGTAAGTAAAATGCCAATGAGCATTGCCCCCCGCACCTTGAGGGCCATGAGGATGGCAATCACAAAGAGTCCAATTACAGAGAGGAGGGTTTCCGGGGCACCCAGATCGCCCATGGCTAAAAGTGTGGCCGGATCCTCGACAATAATCCCCGCATTTTGCAGGCCAATAAAGGCAATAAAGAGGCCAATACCGGCGGAGGTGGCACTCTTTAGGGTGGCCGGGATGGCGGCATCCATGTAATCTATGATCCCAAATACGGCCAGGAGGAAGAACACAATCCCGGAAATAAAGACCACACCCAGGGCAGCCTGCCAGCCCGCGATGGGGGCCACGGCAAAGGCAAACATGGCATTTAAACCCATACCACTGGCCAAGGCAAAGGGATAATTTGTATAAAGACCCATTAAAATAGTGGTAAAGGCGGCGGAAACAGCCGTAGCCGTCATCACCGGGCCAAAGGGCATACCGGCGGCACTGAGGATATCGGGATTAACAAAAAGTATATAGGCCATGGTCATAAAGGTGGTTATGCCCGCCACAATTTCGGTTCTGACATCGGTACCTTTCTCCTTGAGTTTAAAAAAATCTTCCAGCATTTTTTTGCCTCCTTAATTATAATGGGAAGACGCAGTAACCTCCTTGGGGCTAGGGTCACCTCCCGCCAAAAAATTATACCCAGGTAGGAGGGCTCTAAAAGTATGAGCGAAACCTCCCCGCCTGGGTTTTTATCCCTTCGGTGTACCCCGTGAACTTGCACCGGGTTGCGGAAAATACCGAACCCGTTTAGGGGTTGTACCACTTGGACCTGCGGCAAGTACATTTTAGTACCCTCCCGGATCCCTCAGGTACACTTTCCCTCATAGTCGGGTAGTTTGCGGCTACCCGGTAGATACTTCCAGGCCCTATCCCCGGAATTATATGAAGGTCTCTATGCAGTTTTTTACTTGCTAAAACCGGTGTTCCCATTCTTATCTTATCAGCCCCTTAAGAGGGTGTCAAGGGAGATTCCGAACGTTTTTTAAAAACCGCCGGTGTATTGTTCGTATTTCCTCCCCCCCTCTTTCCAAGTCTAATCCTTTAGTCCATTTCCCGAAGGACAGTCTCATACACCCTATCGGCTATGGAGACCCCCTCAGTTAGGAGTTTTTGCCCCATTTCCCTCTGGACCTGTACGAATTCGTCATCGGAAATACCCTTTAAGTTGATTTCAACATTGAGCCAGGCCCCCTGTAAAGCCGCCTTGAGGCAAAGGGCCCCTACCCCCGTATCGCTAATGGCGGAAGGATTGGACTTCCCCAGGGACCTTTCATGAAGACGCAGGACCTCCACCGCCTTTTCCATAATGGTTAGGGGTACTTCAGTGGCTAGGCGGAGGGATTCCTGCATTCTTTCCCGACGCGCTAGTTTCTCCTCCTGTGTGTCCCGGGGCATTTTAAAGACCTCTGCCACCTTGGCAAAGGCAGCGGCATCCCTGGCCATTAGGTTTGTCAAATCAGCCAATAGCCGGGGGGCCTCCTTTAGAATATCCTCCATAAGGGCCTCACTGGCCTTATATTTTTCCCTCCCCGCCGTAAGGTTGGCCACCATTGACAAGAGGGCCGCGCCCACGGCCCCCATTAGGGCCGCGGCAGCGCCACCTCCGGGAATAGGTTCCTTGGATGCCAGGCTATGCAAGAATTTCTTTATGCTCTTTTCTTCCACTACAATTCTTACCCCCTTTAAATATTCTAAAAAAGTCCGGTGATGCGGCCGGTGGCATCGATATCTATTTTTTCCGCCGCTGGTTTCTTGGGCAGCCCCGGCAGGGTCATTATCTGGCCGGTTAGGGCAACAATAAAACCGGCCCCGGCCGATACCCGCACCTGCCGCACTGTTATTCTAAAACCCCTGGGCCGGCCCAATAACTGGGGATCATCGGAAAGGGAATATTGGGTCTTGGCCATGCAGATGGGTAAATTTCCATAGCCTTGGGCTTCCAAGTTACTAACTTCCCCTTCAGCCGCCTTGGTAAAATCTACACCCTCAGCCCCGTATATTTCTTGGGCTATGGTTTCGATCTTTTCCTTAATTCCAGACTCTAAGGGGTATACATAGCGGAAGTTGTTATCGTCCCTTTTAATAACTTTTAGGAGTTCTTGGGCCAGCTCTAGGCCACCGGCACCACCTTGGCTGTAAACCCGGGAAATTGCAGCCGGTACCCCGGCAGCGGCACAGGTGGCAAAGACCAGCTCCAGTTCAGCCTCAGTATCGGTGGGGAAGGAGTTGATGGCCACCACAAGGGGAAGGCCAAACTTTTCCCTAATATTTTCCACATGCTTGGTCAGGTTGGGTAACCCTGCCCGCAGGGCTGCCAAGTTTTCCCGCGCCAAATCGGCCCGGGGAACACCCCCATGCAGCTTTAGGGCCCTGACACTGGCCACCAGCACCGCCGCGGCGGGCTGCAACCCCCCCTGGCGGCACTTTATATGGACAAACTTTTCCGCCCCCAAATCGGCGCCAAAACCCGCCTCAGTTACACAGTAGTCGGCCAGTTTTAAGGCGGTTTTCGTTGCAAGGAGGCTGTTACAGCCATGGGCAATGTTGGCAAAGGGCCCACCATGGATAAAGGCGGGGCTACCCTCCAGGGTCTGCACCAAATTAGGATTTATGGCCTCCTTGAGGAGAACTGCCATGGCACCCTGGGCCTTGAGGTGGCGGGCAGTTACCGCCTCACCGGTATGGGTGTAGCCGACAATAATCCTGCCCAGTCTTTCCTTGAGATCAGGGAGATCCTGTGCGAGGCAAAAGGCAGCCATGACCTCGGAGGCCACGGTAATATCATAGCCATCTTCCCGGGGTACACCATTGACCCTCCCCCCCAGGCCATCCACAATAAAGCGAAGCTGGCGATCATTCATGTCTACACAGCGGCGCCAGGTTATTCGGCGAGGATCGATCCCCAGGGCGTTGCCCTGATGGATATGATTGTCCACCAGGGCGGCCAAAAGGTTATTGGCGGCGCCGATGGCGTGGAAATCACCGGTGAAGTGTAAATTTATATCCTCCATGGGGACAACCTGGGCATAACCCCCCCCGGCCGCCCCGCCCTTTATGCCAAAAACCGGCCCCAGGGAGGGTTCCCGTAGGGTAATGATGGTCTTTTTGCCCAGCCTGTTGAGGGCATCACCCAGGCCCACTGATGTGGTGGTCTTGCCTTCCCCCGCCGGTGTGGGGGTTATGGCCGTTACCAAAATTAGTTTCCCATCCTTCTTATCCCTCAACCCCCGGTGAATGGAAATGTCAACCTTGGCCTTATGGGGTCCATAATAAAAGATGTCCTCCTCTTGCAGGCCAATGCCTTGGGCTATTTCTTTGATGGGTTTTAACCTTGCTCCTTGGGCTATTTCAATGTCGCTTTTCATATGCTCCTCCTATGTAAACATTAATCAACTAATACTCCCTTGGCAACTGCTATTTTACCCCCCTTGACCACCGTTTTTACCAGGTTTACCCCAAAATGGTAGGCAATGAAATCCAGGTCCGGGGCGTCCCAAATCACAAGATCGGCCAACTTGCCCACCTCTAGACTGCCAAGGATCGCAGATCTTTTTATGGAAGCGGCAGCATTGAGGGTGACGGCGGTCAAAACTTCCTCTGGGATCATCTTGTACTTGATGCAGGCCAAGTTGATGATAAGCTGGAGGGAGTTTGTGGGGCAGGAACCGGGGTTATAGTCGGTGGCCAGGGCAACGGGAATTCCCTTTTCTATCATGGTGCGAGCCCGGGCAAAGGAGGTATCCAAGTAAAGGGATGTGCCCGGCAAGAGGATGGCAATGACACCCGCCGCGGCCATATCGGCAATGCCCTCATCGGTGGCGTGGATCAAATGTTCTGCGGAAATGGCCCCCACTTCGGCAGCCAAGGAGGCCCCACCCAAGGGCGTAATTTCATCGGCATGGACCTTGGCTGCCAGTCCATACCTTTTGCCCGCCTCCAGGATATCCCGGGATTCTTCCACAGCAAAAACCCCATCTTCGCAAAAGACATCGTTAAATTCGGCTAGCTTTTCCTCCGCCACCCGGGGGATCATCTCCTCCTTTATTAGGTTAATAAAGGCAGCGGGCCTGTCCCTGTACTCCTCCGGGACGGCATGGGCCCCCATAAAGGTGGGTACCAGATCCACCAAGTGGGTATCATTCAATTGGGCAATGGCCCGCAGGGTTTTTAGCTCATCCTCCACATTAAGACCATAGCCACTCTTGGCCTCACAGCATGTGGTGCCGTGGAGGAGCATGGTATTTAGGGCCTTGGCACCCTTTTGCACCAGTTCCTCAAGGCTGGCCGCCCGGGTGTGTTTCACAGTGCTGAGGATCCCCCCTCCCTTGTCCAAGATATCAAGGTAGCTGACACCCTTTAATTTTAGGGAAAGTTCCCTTTGCCTCCAGCCGCCAAAGATAAGGTGGGTGTGGGGATCCACCAGGCCCGGGGTAACAAGGCAACCCCCGGCATCATGAAATACAGTACCTTCATGGGTGGGGAGTTGGGGCAAATCTTCTTCTTCTCCCACAGCGGCTATTTGGTCCCCCCGGATGGCAACAAAGGCCCCCTTAATTTTTGTTACCTCTCCCTGTTCCTTCCCCCCCTTGGGCCCTGTACCCTGGGGTGTAGCCAACATGCCGATATTCTTTATGATTAAGTCAACCGGTTTAAGCATGGGTTCACCTCCGTTTAAAACGACCCCTTACCATGAACTAGAGAAGATAATTTTCCAATATCTGCTTGCCGGCCGCAAAACCCTCCAGCTGCAAGTAATACTCGGCCACATCGATGAGGGCCTTCATGGGGGTCAAGCCGATTATTTCACTTCCGACAATATTGACACCATAGCGCCGGGCCTCGTACTTGACCATTTCAAAGGCTCTGTACAGGGCCGTCTCCTGGTAATTTACCATGTTGATGGACACCTGGGCCTGCTGCCTATCCTCCAGCATCACCCCAATGGCCCGCACGTTTTTTAGTCCCCCACCCCGTTCCCGAATAAGGCGGGCAATTTTGTTGGCAATCTCAATATCGGCTGTATCCAGATTAATATTATAGGCTATGAGGGGTGCCCGGGCCCCCACGGCCACTACCCCCGCCGTGGGATGAATTTCTGCCTTGCCAAAATCCGGAGCCCACTCCGGTTCCTTAATTTTATCCGCCATGCCCTCAAACTGGCCCCGCCTGATATTGGGCAGGCTTTTTCTTTCCGGCCGGCTGGCAGATTCCTCATATAAAAATACGGGAATATCCAATTGGCTGGCTATCCTTTCCCCCAATTCCCGGGAAAGCTGGATACATTCCTCAAGGCCTATATCCTTTACCGGCACAAAGGGTATGACATCGGTGGCGCCCATGCGGGGATGCTCCCCCTTGTGGCTTGTCATATCAATTAGGTCCGTGGCCACCGTACAGGCGGCAAAGGCTGCCTCCATAACTTCCTGGGGCCCGCCCAAAAAAGTAAAGACACTGCGGTTGTGGCTTTGATCCGCGGAATAATCCAAAAGGCGCACACCCTCAACATCCCTTATGGCGGTGGCAATGGCCTCCACCACTTCCTTCCTTTTGCCTTCACTAAAGTTGGGAATACATTCAACTATTGGCCGCAAAGTATTACCTCCTTCTATTATTTGGGCAGCCGGGGACTGCCCCGGGGGAATTGGCACTTTATGGGGCGACCAGTGGTGGCCCAACGCCCCAAACCCAAAAACCCCGGAGTACTTCCCAGACACAAACTGCATTTTAACGGGCGACCAATGGCCGCCCGTCCCCCAACATCACAACACAAGGGCCAAAAGATTTATTTTAGGGCCTTCTCCACCGTTTCTTCAATTAACCCTTCCGCCGGGATGTAGGGGAGGGTAATATGACCCTGGCCGGCATAGTTGCGGTTGAATTCTATGCTGGCCTCCAGGGAGTTTTCGTTCCGGGCCCAGGAGCGGCGAGCAACTCCGCCTATTACATCCCAGAGTAAAGCAGACTTTATTATCTCATCGGTCCGCTTAGTACCATCAAGTAGCAGCCCAAAGCCACCGTTGATGGCCTTACCCACACCCACACCGCCACCATTATGGAGGGCCACCAAACTCATGCCCCGGGCTGCATTACCAGCATAGCACTGGGTGGCCATGTCAGCCATAACATTACTGCCATCCTTAATATTAGAGGTTTCCCTAAAAGGTGAATCGGTGCCACTGACATCGTGGTGATCCCGGCCCAGCATTACCGGACCGATTTCCCCCTTGCGCACCATATCATTAAATTTCAGGGCTATTTTTATCCTGCCTTCCGCATCTTGATACAAGATCCGGGCCTGGGTACCCACCACCAGCTTGTTTTTCTGGGCATCCCTAATCCAGATATAGTTGTCCCTATCCTGGCCCCGACGGTTGGGGTCTATGCATTCCATGGCAGCCTTATCCGTCTTTATTAGGTCTTCTTCCTTGCCACTAAGGCATACCCAGCGGAAGGGACCGTAGCCGTAATCAAAGAGTTCCGGCCCCATGATATCTTCCACATAAGAGGGGAAGATAAAACCATCCTTTTCGTCAACACCATTTTTAGCTATTTCCTTTTCCCCGGCATCAAATACAGCCTTCATAAAGGAATTGCCATAGTCAAAGAAATATGTCCCCCGATCCACAAGGGTTTTGATCAACCTATAATGACGCCTCAGGCTCTTATCCACCAGCTCCTTAAACTTGGCTTGGTCCGTGGCCAGCAGTTCAGTCCTTTGGGTAAAGGTAATGCCCTGGGGACAATAGCCCCCACCATAAGGTTCATGGCAAGAGGTTTGATCCGACAGGAGGTCTATATGGATTTCCTTGTCCACCGCATATTCCAGCAGGTCCACTATATTGCCGTAATAGGCTATGGACATGGGCTCCTTTTTGTCCATGTACTCCCGGGCCAAGGCAAAAACCTCTGGCAAATCCGCAGAAACCTTCTTCACCCAGCCCTGGTCATGGCGGGTTTTCAAGCGAGAATAATCAACCTCGGCTATGATGCCCACACCACCGGCAATTTCTATAGCCTTGGGTTGGGCGCCGCTCATGCCTCCCAGTCCTGAGGACACAAAGAGGCGACCTTTCAGGTCCTCATCATGGGGAATGCCCAATTTTAATCGGCCGGCATTTAAAATGGTGTTAAAGGTACCATGGACAATTCCCTGGGGCCCAATATACATCCAGCCCCCAGCCGTCAT
>JAAYSG010000050.1 GCA_012518435.1 Bacillota bacterium | reverse complement strand
TTTCTCCTGGCCAGCTTCTTCCTCCTCCGTTCCCAAGAACACAGATTTGCCCATAGCCGACGCTTTACCCCTGTGATAGTTTCGGTGTTGGAGGCTAAGGAATAAGGCGGCCGGGACATAGTTTAATAGACGGAGGAGGGGAAGGAATGATACCTGTGGTGCTAGTTGTTGGCCAATCGGGGGTGGGTAAGACCACCTTTTTGGAAGGCCTCTTGCCCATCCTAAAAAGACGGGGTTTAAGGGTGGCCTACGTAAAACACCACCGGGGGGAATTTGAAATAGATGAACCGGGGAAGGATACCCACCGTTTGGCCCGGGCCGGTGCTGATTCTGTGGTCATTTCGGCACCGGCCAAATTTGCCCTCATTCGCCGGGTGGAAAAAGAACTTCCCCTGGGGGAGCTCTTGCCCCTCTTGGGGGATGTGGATCTGGTCTTGGCCGAAGGTTACAAGGGAGCCGCCTATCCCAAGATCCAGGTTTGCCGGCGGGGGTTTTCCCCGGAAATATTTGCCCCCCCGGGACGGCTCCTGGCCCTAATTGCCGATTTTCCCCTAAAGGTGTCGGTTCCCCACTTTGGCTTTGCCGATGGGGAGAAGCTGGCCGACCTTTTGCTAGAGTATACTTTACATAATAAATAGGGTCTTTGGCCAGCCCCAGGGGAAAACATAACTTGGCCAGCAGGTGCTGGATACCCCAGTGGGGAATATTTTACCGGGGTGGAAAATAATAATATTTCCAAAGGGAGGTCTGAAATTATGAAGGCGGAAAAGATATGGCTGGATGGCCAGTTTGTACCCTGGCAGGAGGCCCAGGTCCATGTACTAACCCATGCCCTCCATTATGGCAGTTCTATTTTTGAGGGTATAAGGGCTTACGAAACTGCCGCCGGCGGGGTGGCGGTATTTCGCCTCCAAGAACATGTGGATCGCCTCTTTGCCTCGGCGGCGATTTTCCGCATGGAAATACCCTTCAGTAAGGAGGAAATATCCGCTGCCATTGTGGAGACGGTGCGGGTTAACAAGCTCAAGGGCTGCTATATAAGGCCCCTGGTCTTTCGGGGCGGGGAGGGTGTGGGCCTCAATCCCCTCCGGGCTCCGGTCCGGGTTGTGGTGATAGCCATTCCCTTTGGGGCCTACTTGGGTGAAGAGGGTTTGCAAAGGGGGGTTAGGGCACGGGTATCATCCTATAACCGCATCCATGTCAATACCAGTTCCACCAAGGCCAAGATCGGTGGCAACTATGTAAACTCCATTTTGGCTTCCATGGAGGTGGCCGGGGATGGTTATGACGAGGCCATCCTTCTTGATACCAATGGCTATGTGGCCGAAGGCCCGGGAGAAAACATCTTTTGGGCCCGCAATGGCACGGTATATACCACCCCCCTTCCCACCATATTGGAGGGTATTACCCGCAGTTCGATCTTGACCATCTGCGCCCACCTGGGTTATCCCACCCGGGAGACTTATACCACTCGGGATGAACTTTATATCTCCGATGAGGTTTGGTTCTGTGGCACGGCGGCGGAAATTACCCCCATTAGGGAAATAGACCGCATTACCATTGGTAAGGGTCAGGCGGGCCCCATAGTGAAGGCCCTCCAGGATAAGTTCTTTGCCATTGCCGCCGGCAAGGAGGCTGCCTTTGACCACTGGCTGACCCATGTCTAGTGGGGAAATAAAAAGGGCAAAAGAAGTGGGGCGACAATTGGTCGCCCCTGCTCCAAAACAATTGTTCTAGCCGGCATCCATTGGGGGCAAGGCTCTGCCTGGCCCCCTTATCTTAAACTCAGGAAAAATTAAACTTCCCCAATGTACGTAACTTCTTATGTTCCTTTACCAGCACATCGTACAGATCAAGATCCAGGAGATTACAGAGGGAAGCCGTATAAAAAAGACTCCTGCCCAATTCCGACTCAATTATTTCCCGGCAATCGGGACAGAGCCGCCCCTCCAGGTGGGTTTTAACGTATTCACCCAGGTCCTTTAGCGGCACATCCGGGGGAATGTTTTGTTTCTTCGCCTTGACTTGAATGCAGCCGCAGCTTGTTACAGCCTTGGTGACAGCCCGATTGGTTCGGGAGGATGCTTCCTGCAATTTGGACAATACATCCAGAACACTCCTATGCCGCAAAAGACATTCATCCACCTGCTGTTGAAACTCACCACACATCAAGCCGCCAATACCCATGGATTCACCCCACTTAGCCCTGTCTCGCCTGGGCTTTGCTATTTTCATTATACCGACCCCCCCCAGTCCTTGTCAATGCCCAGAACATTTGCCGGGGGAATTTGGTGGGCCAATGGCCCCCCCTCCGGGCGGCCCCCCGAACCCCTTCCTCCCCGGGGGAGGTCCCAAAGGAGTTGCAAGAAAGGTTATAATTTGCCCCAAGTAAGCTATTATAATGAAGAAGATTTCCCCCTTAACAATTTATACCTTTTCTTGGGTCTGCCGACCTTACCGTAGTCATCAAAGCTCTTGACCACATTTAAAATGTCCAGGTGGTTAAGATAGCGGTAGACGGTGGGGTAGGCCAGGCCGGTAATTTCGGCGATTTCATTGATGGTCAGGGCCTCCTTTGCCGTGGCCAGGCATTTGCGGACCAGGGCCATGGTTTCGGTACTAATTCCCTTTTGTCCGGTGTCTCCCTTTTGATAAGCAGATAGTTCTAAATTTAATTCAATCCGAGAGATAAGATCCGGAGCCTTAATGGGTTTGAGGGCAAAGTCACTGGCACCCGCCGCCCTAAATTGGGCGGCTAATTCGTGCCGATCATCCACGGTAAGGATGACAATGGGTACTCTGCCATCGAGGGCCCGGATCTTTCTTACCAAAGTAACACCATCCATTCCTGGCATATGGTAGTCTACCATAATCAGGTCCGGTGATAGGGTGGTGTATGTTAATAAAGCCTCTTGCCCGGTAGTGGCCGTATGTAGCTTCCAGCCTGCCAGGTCGGCGATGGCCCCCAATGTATAAAGGATATCGTTATCATCATCCACTGCTAGAATTTGTGGCTTGCTGGGCATATTCATCACCTCCCGGAAGCAGTATTTTTACCGAACAGCCTTCATTGGGCTTGCTCTCATAAAAAACCTTTCCCCCGTGATCGACAATTACGCCTCGGGCGAAGGGTAGGCCCAAGCCAAGGCTATTTTTAGTAGAAAAACTGACATCCCAGATCCGATTCAAATCTTCCGGGGCAATTCCGGGGCCATTATCCCGAATAATAATGGCCACCTGTGACCCCGCCCGTTTGACCTGCACCTCCACCTTCCCCTGGGGAGTGGAAATGGCCTCCAGAGCGTTATCAATGAAATTGACCAGGGCCCTGGTGAGCCGGATCCGGTTTGCCAATAGGTGGGGCAACCCATCTTCTATTGATATCTTTACCGCCTCAATTTTAGGGTGGGAAGACAGATGGGAAAGGGTGTATTTGATAAGGGAAGCCGGGGGTATGTAACGCTGTTTATGTTCATGTAAAATTTCCCCTATCATTTCACTCATCTGGTCCACACACTGTTCGATACGGTGGGCGTATTCGGCAATTTTTCCATTTTTGTTTTTCAATTGAATAACTCCGCTAAGGCCCTGGATACTGGTCAGGGGGGTTTTTAAATCGTGAACCAGGCTTTGGATTTCCACGGCGGCGCGGGAATTCAGAGCCTGAAGGTGGGCAGTATGTAGAGCCTCCTCTTGACGCCGGGCTTGTTCAATTAAAATTAGTTCCTTGTTATAATACATGAGAAGCTGCCCCAGGGCCAGGGCACTAAAACCACAGGTAATGAAAAAGGTCATGCCCAGGAGAAAGAGAATAGCCTCGGCATCTAAAAAGGTAGCAGCGGCCTTGATGCTCAAGGAAATCTCCCCCCGGCCGAATCCATAGGGGGTAAGGGCAGGAACAACATCTAAACACTGGACGGCGGCCAAGACAAGGATGAGAATAATGGTTTTATTAAAGAGGCCGGGGTGGTAATCAAAAAGCTGGTGCAAGATGGTGATCCCCAAAAGGGCCATAAGGGCTGGGCCACCGAAATCATAGCGGATGTCATAGAGCAATTCGATGGTTATGTAAACTAAGGGGATAAGGGCCAAGGAGCCCAAAAGGACCAGCCACCTTTTATTGCCGCTGGCCCTTTGCATAAGGAATTCTGCCAGCAGGAAAACCCCCAGGTAGTGGGGCAGGGCCCGCAGGGTGTTAAGGAACACCAGTCTAGCCGAGGCCATAAGAAGATGCCCGCTATCACCAGCCAGGATTGCTTTATGGACTAAGGGAATGATGGCAAAGTCGTGGACTGTTACTATGCTGGGCATAATCAGTCCCAAAACAATTAGGGAAAGTGGCAGTATCATGGCCCATCTCCTTTACTACTTCAGCGGGGGTGTTTATTTTTTCTCCCAGGGAAAATTAGAGGCAACAGGAAGGTTATAATTGACAATAGGAGGGCAATTGTGGCCCGGGTTACGGGTATTGTATTTGCGGTGTAGACAGCACCTTTACCAATTGGGGGCAAAGGGTACGGCTCCAGGGGCAGCCCATAGTGCAGGGCCAATGTCCCCACATCGAGAAGATTGATGACTATGCCTGTTTGGGTTATTTCCAGGGGCGAAGTTGGTCGGGCGCCTGGTAGCGGGAGTTTGATTGACTGTACCCCCGGTTTTAAATCTAATGCTGAAAAACTTCCCACGCTGGCCAGGCTCCCGCCTATGTTGACATAGGCGGCATAAGGTCCATCACCATATATTTCAAGGCGGCGCTCTACATTCCCTTCCAAGGAACCCGTGTTTATAAACTCACCTTCCCAGCGCTTAACAATGGCCCGTAATGCTTCTTGCCCCGCAGGGGGATAACTGGTGGGGAGGTCTTTGCTTCCCCCGGGGGATAGTGCTATGCTCTTTTGCTTTATAATCCCTTTTTTATATAAAATAGTTTCCATATCCGGCCAGGTTAGATCGGGGTGATTGGCTCCCCAGGTGGAAGAACCTAAGGAAGAGATGATAACTCCCTCAATTTCCAGGGCATCCAGGGCGGTAATAAGGGCCAAATTTAAGGCGGGAAAGGAACCCGAAAGACCTACAGCCACCCGTTCTTTTGGACCTACCCCCGCTTCCCAAAGAAGGCGTACCATTAGGGCCGCCATGTCGGGATTAGCCGTGGTTAATTTCACCCACAGTGGGGCAAGGGTGGTGGTCAGGGGCGAATGTTCCACGCCAATGAGACCCGTCTCGTTGAGATCATTTGCTGGCAGGGCAGGGCCGTGGGGTTTGCGGTGTTCAACAAGTGCAGCCATCCCCCGGGCCATGGCCTGGGCTGCCGCTATTTGTTGCTCATAATAGGGTGTGGGGGTGGATACCCGCCCCAGACTAGCCCAGACATAGATCACCACAATAACAAGGGATACCGGGGGAAGCCAAATGGTGTTTTTTTTGGAAGGGGCAAACCAGGTTTTACCCTGTAGGAATAACCGCTTTTTCACATAAATCCCATCCCAATAAACAGTTCCAGTATTAGACGAACCAGAATGATGGCCGGAACAAGGACCGCCAGGGTGGGCCATACCCCCTGTGTGTCCATGTCCCGGGCCAAAAGTCCGGGAATGATGACACCGATGGAGGAGCCTAAAGCAAAATAAGTAGGCCCCAGGATTGCCGCTGCCAGCCGGGGTAAAATTGCTCCTATTAGGATGGCCAATAAAAACTTGCGCCGCCCGTAAAGGAGCATCTTTCCTTCAAGTAATTGCACTAGCATCATGGTGATTGTAGCAAAGAGGAGGGTAACAATAATCCTTTGGGGTTCCAAAAGAAAATAACCCAGGTAACCGGAAACTACCAGCCCGCCGGGGGAAAGGCCAAAAACCTCATGGCAGAGAATGGCAATGAGCAGTCCGACAATTAAGGCGGTTTCCATATTTTAGTACCCCCTCTGGCGAAGTATTGACATAGTTCATAGCCTGCGCCTTCTATGTTACCGATACCCATGAGAAGAAAGGGCCCGGAACCCAATTTATGTAACAACACTTCGGGTTTTGCCATACCCAAGTGCTTTATACCCGTCAAAGGTGGACGGCGTGCACCCAAGGAATAAATACTGATACCCTCCGCGGCCAAGTGGGTTAAAAGAGGTTGAAAGTCACGGGCCCGCTGTAGTCGATCGGGGCGGTGATTGTAAAGTATAATCGGTTTGAGATGTGCGGGTGGGGGAAATAGACGCTGCAGCAATTCTTGGGTGGAGACAGGATCATTGGCGGCAAAGGCATTGGCAAGATAACTGCCACCGGCGGCCTTTGGGTTGTAGTAAATGGTGAAGGCTCCTGGATCGGGATGGGCTTGGGCCATGCCTGCCCGGGCAGTTTCGGCGGGGACACCTGCTAATCTCAAGGCTGCAGATGCCAGGTCTAGGTTCTCTTGGTGGTGGATTGTGGCCAACTCTCCCCAGGTGGCTATATCTGTCGGTTTTATTACTTGCAGCTGGCTAGCTTTTTTCTTGGCCTCGGCGCGAAAGAGATTGACATGGGGCCCAGGTGTGGTGATGACAAACCCATTTGTGGGAATGGTTAAGGATAGTGCCCGGGCGTAGTCTTCCAGCTTGGGGAAAACATCGGTATGGTCGGGACGTAGGTTGGTGATTACCGTTATTTGGGCGGGGAAAATCCTTTCCGCGACCCACTGGATTTCCGGTTTGAGGGCCATACACTCCAGGACCAAGGCTTGGGCCCGGAGGGTGTGGGCTCTTTGGACAACTGCCAACTGTTCACGTATATTGGGATTACCTCGCCGGGGCCAAGGAATTTCACTGCCGTCGGGATAGATAAAACGAGCTGCAGATCCGGTGGTTTTGGCCACAGTAATCCGTCCGGCATAACGCAGGCCGGCGGCAATGAGACGGGTGACTGTTGATTTGCCCCGGGTGCCATTGACATGAATTCTGAGGGGGATTTGGGCCAAACGGACCTGGTGATGGTGCCATTCCAACCACCATCGCCCCATCCATAATGCTGCCCCAGCGGCGGCCAAGGCAGTGGGCATAGTCTTCACATCCTATCTTTATTCCTTCAGAATTGCTTCCACAATGTTTTCCACCACTAGCCGGTGTTGGGCTACCCGGGTGGCCAGTTCCTGTTCTTTGCTGGTTTCCACAATTAGCCCGGGGATGTCTAACTGCTCATAGGCTTCTTGAACTAAACTTCCCTTTTTTGGTGGGGAGAGATATGTAAAGGCCAAGTCGGAATCAAGTTGCCTATTTATACCATCCAGGATTTTCATTACCAGGCCAGCGGTTTCCGGTGCCGGGGGGAAAATGAGGCTTTGGCCCACGGTATTTTCTCCTTCCCGGTAAAACCCTCGGGCTTCGTGAAGATCAATTACCCAGTGGACTTTCCTAGCAATGAGAAGGGACCAAAGGGCATCCCTCAGATGAACCGTGTTGCCCTTGGCTGCTTCGGATCCAAAGGCTCGGTTTAGATCAGAATCTGAAGGGAAAAACCGTTTTTGGGCTGTCAGGGCCGGTGGGTTGGCAACTGGTATTAGTATCAACTGCCCCCGGGGGGGGATCAAATTCTCAGCAAGCTCTGAGCAGGCTTGGACCCCCGCCGGTTCATCACCATGAATACCCCCCACAATTAGGATACAGGGCCCCGGCTTGTCAGATTCCAGGGAAATGACCGGGGTAGATAGGGGAGTACCCGGGTTTAGGGTATAGGTGACTTTCCTTATATCAGGATTTAGATTATATTTCGTTATAAATAACCATATCCCTGCCCCTATCAGCAGAAGGGACAGGGATGCCATTGGAATACGACGCATAATAATATCACCCGTTCCAAAGGATTCAACGGAGAATATTAGCTGTTTATTCGGGTTGTAGTAAATAATCTCCCAGGCCGTTTTTTTCTATATCCCTAAGTAGGGGGATACCTTCCACAACTACCGGGGATTGGGGATACATTTCAGCATAAACCAGCAGGAACTCATTTATGGATGTCAAATGTCGGCCAACCCGCTCTTGTAAGGGATGCCCACCCTGGTCATAAGGTACAAAGAGGCGGCCCAACTGTGCAGCCTTAACATAGCCATCATCCTTTCCAGTAAGGACAAGGGCCTCATCTGTCCGACCCCGGAGACGCCCCTGGGATGGATTGGCAGTCTCCATAAGGATAGCCAGTGTATCGGTGTGGTCTCCCAGTTCCCGGTGGGTAAGGCCCCGCAAATTGGCGGGGGAGGGTTCCAGGCCGATATTGATACCATCCAACTGTAAGTTCATGGCTACCGACGCTGCCAAAGGCATGGCCCGTTCATGGGCCACAATGGCATTTATGACTGGGTATTCCGGAGAGGCCTCGTGGAGGTCAATGGTCAAATCAATATTTTCCTGGCGGATTAATTGGGTGATACCCAGGGCAATTTTTTCGGTCAAGTTGCCGTCGGCCCGGCCGGGATATGCCCGGTTTAGGTTACGGACTTCGGAACCCGAAAGCCTTTGCCCCGAGGAAGCATGAATATAAATGTCGGGGTCGGGCCATTGGTTGATGGGGTTGGTGGCCCGGGAACCATAGCGGAAGTAGCGTTCCCCCCAGGGGGTAGGGATGGTAAAACCTTGGGGTGAGGCCTCCTGAGCATCATTGTGGGTGAAGCCGGTCAGGTTTGACTGGGGTATAACCCATAATTCTCCAACTTGGGTTCGGGCATTTTCAATTAGGAGGATGGCGCTCATATAGCCCGAGGGTTCATTGGGATGGGTCCCTCCCAGGACCAAAGCCCGCCCACCGGGTTTAGATCCCCCCAGGATATAGATTTCAGTGTCGCCGGCTGTATTTTTCAAACCGGAAAAATATTCGCTGAGCATTCTTGTTTCACTAACACCG
>JAAYSG010000007.1 GCA_012518435.1 Bacillota bacterium | reverse complement strand
GTGACGGCCCAACTGGTTGCCTTTCACCTTACTGAATATGCGCTCCCAGCCATTGGCCTAGGTTTTGCCCTTTTCTTTTTTAGCAATCATCGCATGACCAAATATGTGGGACAGGCTATTTTGGGTTTTGGCATCCTTTTTCTGGGCATGGATACGATGACCTCAGCACTGGGACCCCTACAGGGGCTTCCCTTCTTTAGGGAACTCATGCTCTCCTTTGCCAGATACCCCTTTTTGGGGATACTGGCTGGTGCCCTCTTTACCGCCGCCGTCCAGAGTAGTGGTGCCACCATTGGCCTGGTCATCATTTTGGCCGGACAGAATCTCATTAGTATGCAGGGGGGCGTGGCCTTGGTGTTGGGAAGTAACATCGGTACAACTGTGACGGCCCTTTTGGCAAGTATCGGTACATCCATCACTGCCCGGCGCACAGCAGTTGCCCACCTTATCTTTAACGTCGGTGGGGTTGTGATCTTCTATCCCTTTTTACACTTTTTCCTGAAATTGCTGGTCTTTACTTCCACAAATCCAGCCCGGGAGATTGCCAATGCCCATACCCTTTTTAATATTGTCAATACCCTGCTGCTGTTGCCCTTTATCAATAATTTCGTAGCCTTTATCACCAGGATTGTTCCCGGCGATGAGGAGGTCCTTGAAAGGGGCCTAAAATATATTGACCGGGCTGCCATTTTACGGATTCCGCCCTCCCTGGCCATTTCCCATGCTACCAAGGAGGTGGTGCGCATGGCTGAAATTGCCGAAGCCAGTTACCAGGATGCCTATGAGGGGTTTATGAATAATAATCTTCGTAGGCTTGATAAGGTATTGCAAAAGGAAGAGGTAATTGATGAGCTGGAAAAGGAAATAACTTTTTATTTGGCCAAGCTCTCCCAGCGGGCTATGACGGAATTGGAATCAAGGCAGGTGACTTCCTTACTGCATGCTGTCAATGACATAGAGCGAATTGGTGATCACACCGAAAACCTATCCTATCTGGCCCGGGCAAAAATTGAGGAGCGGTTACCTTTTTCCGATATTGCCATGGCCGAATTGCGGGCCATGTTTGATTTGGTGGCGAGCATTTTTCGGAAGGCCTATATGGCGGTGGAAAATGGAGATCAAGACTTGGCCCGGGAGGTGCTCAAAAGTGAGGATGAGGTTGATATGTTGGAACGCACCCATAGGAATAACCATATCCAAAGGCTGAATGAGGGTGTTTGTTATCCCACATCGGGTATAGTTTATTTGGATATCATAAGCAACCTGGAGAGAATCGGCGACCATTCCAATAATATTGCCCATCTGGTCATGGGTGACTGGGGGTAGGATATTGTCCAAGACACTATCTGTTGTTATCTTGGGTTTAGTACAGGGAATAACTGAATTTTTGCCGGTCAGTAGTTCTGGCCACCTAATTTTGGCCCAGCGGCTATTGGGGGTGTCCTTCCCCGGGGTTACCCTGGAGATAGTTGTACATTTTGGCAGTCTTTTGGCCATAGTACTGGTTTTTTGGTCGGAAATTGTCCATCTGGTGGGGACCTTTTTCCGGGGTGTTGGCATTCTACTGAGGGGAAGGGGACCTTCTTTCAGCGGTGAGCAACTGATTGCCTGGCGCTTTGCCTGGCTTATTATTTTTGGCTGTATACCGACCTCCCTTATGGGGATCTTCCTTGATCCTATTTTTGAGCGGTTGTTTGCTTCCCTAAATGTGGTGGGGATAATGCTAGTGCTGACGGGAACCATCCTCTGGGCAATCGAACACAAAAGGGGAATTGGGGGGAAGGATATAAAGCAAATGACCCCCCTTGATGCACTGTTTATTGGTTTTGCCCAGGGATGTGCCATTATGCCGGGTCTTTCCCGTTCGGGGACAACCATTGCTGGGGCCCTCTACCGCGGACTTAATAGGGATACTGCCATGCGATATTCCTTTTTATTGGCCCTGCCCACCATTGCCGGGGCCTCCCTTTTTAAGTTTAAGGATATAGTGACTGCTGTTGCAGGGGCTGGGCTAACCCTCACAGATTACGGACTGGGCATGGTGGTTGCAGCTGTAACAGGTGTGGCTGCCATCAAACTTCTCTTTCGGGTTTTGCGGGAGGGGAGGCTACATTTTTTTGGCTATTATTGTTGGGCTGTGGGTTTTTTTGTCTTGGGGTTGGGTCTGTTCTCCGGCTAGATGTATTGGTTTTCCTTGTTTTAGGGCCTGCGGCCCTTATGCTGGAACAGGCAAGCTATACAGGTACTGTGGTGTATCCTTGTTGATTTTCCTAGCTGCAGGGAATTATCTTCCCGGTGCAGAATTGAACCTTTGAGGTGAAAGATGTGGCTAGAAAAAAGAAGGAGCAACAGCAAAGATTGAAATATGAAATTATGGGCTTATCCCTGCTGGCCTTTGCTGTTTTGGTTTTTTTTAGTTTGTTTAGCACGGGGGCTGGGGCCCTGGGACAGCTTTTGCGAAGGTTTTTTCGCCTCAGCCTGGGCTGGGGGGCCTACCTAGTACCCTTTTGCATATCCTTGACTGGAGTAATGATCCAGCGGCGGGAAAGGCTTTCTAACACGAGGGTTACCGGTATAGGGCTTCTGATACTTGTCTTGGCTGCCTTTTCCCATCTCCGGTATCCCCCGGGGGAGGCCTGGGCCCTTGCCTTGGAGGGTGAAGGAGGTGGCCTTTTGGGTGCTGTCCTAACCCTAATTTCCCGCACCCTTTTTGGTCTTATCGGCAGTTATATTATTTTCGCCACCCTGGGTCTCATTGCAGCCCTCCTGACAACCAATCTTTCCTTAAGGAGTGTGGCCAATGGACTAGGGGCAGGATTTAAAAAAGGGAGGCAACTGCTGGGCCGTCTTTTTTCCCGGCCCCGGGCTACGAAGGAGGGGGAGGCTGTCCAGGGAACCCGGGAAAAAAAGGTGGCTTTACCGGTAATGGTCTATGATGATAATGGGGATGAGGGGGAAAAGGACCAGAGAACAACAAGACCGCTCCAGGAGGAAAAACATCCCCTGGATATACCCCCGGTCCCGGCGGAGGCTCCCCATCCAAGTTTGAATTACCAGCTACCCCCATTACATATATTGCGCCGTAATCAGCGGAAAAAAAATCCCCGCTGGCAAAAAAATATTACCGAAAACATAAGAATATTAGAGGAAACCCTGGCGGATTTTAACGTTGATGCCAAGGTGATGGAGGTCAGTAAAGGGCCCGTTATAACCCGCTATGAATTACAACCGTCACCGGGAACTAAGGTAAGCAGGATTCTTTCCCTTTCCGACGACATAGCCTTGCATTTGGCGGCTGCCGGTGTGAGGATAGAGGCTCCAATTCCCGGTAAGGCTGCCATAGGTATTGAAATTCCCAACAAGGAAATAACCGACGTCTATCTCCGGGAAGTGGTGGAGACTAAACCCTTCCAGGAAAGTCCCTCCACTTTAACCTTCGGCGTGGGGAAGGATATTGCCGGAGAACCTGTTGTGGCTGATCTAGGGAAAATGCCCCACCTGCTCATTGCCGGGGCAACTGGGGCTGGAAAAAGTGTGTACCTTAATTCCCTTTTGGCCAGTTTACTCTTTCGGGCCAAACCCGATGAGGTGAAGCTTATTTTAATTGATCCTAAAAGGGTTGAACTTTCTGTCTACAACCCACTTCCCCACTTGCTGACTCCGGTTGTTTTCGAACCCCAAAAAGCGGCGGCGGCCCTTTGCTGGCTGGTGGAGGAAATGGAAAACAGGTATGATCTTTTTGCCCAAAGGGGTGTGCGGGACATAGGGGGATATAATCGTTCCCTCCTAGCCAAGGACCAGGCTGATCTATTTTTGCCCTATATAGTTGTCATTATCGATGAACTATCTGACCTGATGTTTGTGGCCCCCGGGGAGGTGGAGGATGCCATATGCCGTTTAGCCCAAATGGCCCGGGCCGCCGGAATTCACCTGGTCATTGCCACCCAAAGGCCTACAGTTGATGTTATTACGGGCCTAATCAAGGCCAATATTCCCTCGCGGATTTCCTTTGCTGTTTCCTCCCAAACAGATTCCCGGACGATACTGGACATGGGTGGGGCGGAAAAGCTATTGGGTAAAGGGGATATGTTGTTCCTACCGGCTGGCAGGCTAAAGCCCCTTCGGGTTCAGGGGGCCTTTGTCTCCGATAAGGAGGTGGAGAAGCTGGTTTGTTTTTGGCAGCAGCAGGCTGAGCCGGAATATAGGAAAGAGGTATTGGAGGTGGAACTGGAGGTCAAAGGAAAAACTGCCGATCCAGATGAAGAAGATGAGCTCTTTCCCCAAGCCTTGGACCTTATCGTGGAAAGGGAGCAGGCTTCAGCCTCCATGTTCCAACGGCGCTTTAGAATTGGTTATACCCGGGCAGCCCGGATGATAGACCATATGGAGGAAAAGGGCTACATAGGGCCCCCGGAGGGGAGCAAACCAAGGCAGGTTCTTATATCCCGAGAACGCCTACAGAAATTGAGGAAGGAAGGGGCGCAAGAACTGTCTGGCAAAAAGGAATGGGGGTAAAGGGAAAGGGGAAAAGAATTGGCCCTGCATTGGCCTTGGCGTGGGGCTAAACAGAGATGGGAATAGTGATGTGAACATGTTCAAGGATATTAATATTGAGGATGCCTTGGCGATGGAAAACAGGTGCCTAGTTGATGTGCGTTCACCGGCGGAATATGAGGAAGCAACCATTCCCGGGGCAATTAACATCCCCCTTTTCGCCGATGGGGAACGCCGTCTTCTGGGAACAATTTATCGGGAAGAGGGGCCGGCAAAGGCAAAAATGGCTGGTTTGGAGATGGCTTCCCCCAGGTTGGCAGAGCTGGTGGGTTCCATTATTAGCAGTTGTCAGGGGAAAACACCTATAATTTTCTGCTGGCGGGGCGGAATGCGTAGCCGGGCCTTGACTGCTATTTTTGCCTCATTGGCTATGGATGTCTACCGGATCAAAGGTGGATATAAGGCCTTTCGCCGTCTAGTTCTGCGGGAATTTGCCACCTACAGGTTGCAAGCCGAAGTGCTGATTCTGGATGGTTTGACTGGTGTCGGCAAGACAATGATTTTACGCCGTCTCCAGTCGCGAGGACATCCCGTCTTGGATTTGGAAGCCCTGGCTGGCCATCGGGGTTCTGTCTTTGGCGGCTTGGGCATTATGCAACAAAAGGGCCAAAAGACATTTGATGCCCTATTATGGGAAAGACTAGGAGAACTCAGGGGCTCCTCCCATCTTCTTATGGAAGGGGAAAGCAAGCGTATTGGCCGGGTGTATCTACCGGATTTCCTCTATTGTGCCATAAGGGGGGGGAAGCGCATCAAGGTGGAGGCTAGTCTAGCCCTTCGTGTGGAAAGGATATTGCAAGACTATGCCCATGTGGGGCCGACTGTGGGAAGGGAAATAGAGGGTGCCCTTGCCAGACTGACAAAGAGGTTGGGGAAAAACCTTGTGGCCCATCTAAAGTCAATGCTCAAAGAAGGAAATATAGACACCTTCGTCGAAACCCTCCTGGTGAGCTATTATGATCCTCTTTACCGGCGCTCCCAGTTATCAGAAAGGAATTATGAACTGCTGGTAGGGGCCGATGACATTGATGGGGCTGTGGCCAAGATTGAAGCCTACCTTAGGGAAAATTACCCCGGTTAAAACAAGGTCGGAGGCTGGGAGGCGGCAGTGGGGATGTGGAGGATGGTTAGAAATAAGGGTTCTGTGCAATGCAGGCCTGGGTAATAGAAATCGGAATAATCGGCTGGGGGTGATGGAATGGAGAAAGAGGCTGGGATGCTAAAAGCGGAGGATGACCGGAAGGAGAGTTTAGGCCAGTTTTTAAAAAGTACTAGGGAAGGGAAGGGTATTAGCCTTAAGGAGGCCGCCGAGGAGACAAAAATTCGTGTCCGTTATCTACAGGCCCTGGAAGAAGATGATTTTGCCTGTTTGCCGGGCGAGGTCTATGCCAGGGGTTTTCTCCGCAACTATGCCCGCTTCCTGGGGATCCCCGCCAAGGAGATATCCCGGTTTGAACCTATTTCTGCCCCGGCGGAAAAGGAAATAGTACTAAAACAACCGGTGTTGGAGAGGCGTTCTAAACGGGAAAGGCCCCGCCGGTGGCTACCTGCTTTGCTTTTGGGCCTATCTGTCCTAGTGGCCCTTTTCCTTCTCCTGGGCTATTTTACTAGACTGGCTGGACAGGGTGGAGAAAATGGCGGCCCCCCCAAGGGTGCTATTCCCCCGGTTCTTCCCCCCCATGGGGAAGATATTGATGAAGGTGGGGAAAATGAGGATTGGCCCCTGGGCGAGCTTACCCTTTTGGCCGATACGGAACATATGGTAGAATACTTGGTGTCCAAGGGTCCCATCGTCCTTGAGGTTCGGGCGGGTGATACACCCTGCTGGCTTCGTGTCATAGCCGATGGAGCCCCCATCGCCGATGAAACCCTCCAGCCCGGTGATGTGCGTGAATATACGGCCGAGGAAAGCCTAGGGGGTAGGGCGGGAAACCCCGGTTCTCTCTCCCTTGTTGTCAATGGCCAAGAGGTGGGGGAGATTGGGAAGCTGGGAATTCCCAAGGACTTTAGTTTTGTCTTGGAGTAAAAGGATGCGCTGGCTTAGACTGGAGGAAGGTTTGCTTGGGAGAAAAGGCTAAGGTTGGTTTAGTTTCCCTGGGGTGTAATAAGAACCTAGTTGATAGTGAAATTATGTTGGGGCTTATTGAGGGGGCGGGTTATACCCTTGTCTCCAACCCGGAGGAAGCAGAGGCAATAATTGTTAACACCTGTGGTTTTATTGAGTCGGCCAAAAGGGAAGCAATTGAGACCATAATCGCCATGGGGCAATACAAGGATATGGGTCGCTGTCGCTCACTACTGGTAACAGGCTGCCTAGTCCAGCGTTATGCGAATGAGCTTCTGCGTGAACTCCCCGAAATAGATGGTCTTTTGGGAACGGGGGATTTCCCCAATATTGTACCGGCTTTAGAAGAGACCCTGGCCGGAAAAAGATGCTCCTTCACCGGCCCTCCCAAGGCTATTTTCCCCGGGCGCTGGCCCCGCTTCCTATCGACAATTGGTCCGTCCACTTACCTAAAAATTGCCGAAGGATGCAGCAATTGCTGTAGCTATTGTGTGATTCCCCAATTGCGGGGTCCCCTAACAAGCCGACCGCTGGAGGAAATTGTCCAGGAAGCGGAGGCCTTGGCCGCCCTGGGTAATAAGGAACTGGTGCTGGTGGCCCAAGATACGACCCGCTATGGTGAGGATCTTTACGGGAAACAGGCCTTGCCGGATTTGTTACAGCGGCTGGCCGCACTTGATGGTGTTTCTTGGCTCCGCCTTCTTTATTGTTATCCCTCCAGAATATCGCCGGAGTTAATTCAGGTGATGAAGGAAGAACCCAAGGTCTTAAAGTATCTGGACATGCCCCTTCAACATGTGAGCAAGAATATTCTGGAGAAAATGGGCCGGGACCACAGCAAGGAGGGGATTTGGGCCCTAATAAACAATTTAAGGGAGGAAATCCCCGCCATTACCATCCGCACCACATTTATTGTTGGCTTTCCGGGGGAAAGTACAAAGGACTTTTCCGAGTTGTTGGATTTTATTGCCGAAGTACGTTTTGATCGAGCGGGGTTTTTTACCTATTCCCGCGAGGAAGGGACGCCGGCAGCAACACTTCCCGGACAGCTTTCTCCGAAAGAGAAGAAAACCCGCTATGCAGAGGCCATGAAATTACAACAGGCCATCTCAAGGGAAAAAAACTGGGAGTGGCTGGGAAGGGAAATGGATGTCTTGGTGGAAAAGGAGACTCCAGAACCGGGTTACTTGGTGGGCCGTTCCTATCGGGATGCTCCGGAAATCGATGGCTTGGTATATGTGCAGGCTCCGGAAACAACACTGGGAAATATAATTAAGGTTAGGATTACCGGTGCATCGGAATATGATCTTAAGGGGAGTTGTTTAGGGTGAATCTAGCTAACAAGTTGACCTTTGCCCGCATTATTTTAATCCCCATATTTATGTTGTTTGTTTTGTTGCGAATCCCCCACGGCGATTTTATTGCCGCCGGTATTTTTACCGTGGCGGCTTTGACCGATAGCCTAGATGGCTATGTTGCCAGGAAGCGTAAGGAAGTTACCAAGCTGGGCAAGTTTATTGACCCCTTGGCCGATAAACTCTTGGTTACAGCAGCCCTTTTAAGTTTAGTGGAAATGGGCCGCCTGGGGGCCTGGGTGGCAATGATTATAATTGGTCGTGAATTTGCTGTGACTGGACTGAGACTAATCGCCGCCTCGGAGGGAATAGTAATTGCGGCCAGCAACCTGGGTAAATTCAAGACCTTTTTCCAAATCATTGCCATAATTGCCATCCTCCTCAAAGACTATCCCTTCAGCATAATTAATATTCCCATTGGCACCATTACCCTTGCCATAGCGGTATTTTTTACCATTTATTCTGGAGTAGATTATTTTCTCAAGGGCAAGGATCTAATGTTCCTTGACGATATATGAGAAGCGGAGCCGTATTTGGGACTATCCATATTTTGGCGTACAACCAAAGGTGGGGCTTAACCCACCCTTTATTTTTGTAAGACGGGAAGCATCTCCCCTCTCAACTGCCAAAGATTACATCAGCCTTAGGTAGTTAATATATGGTATAATGGGAGACAGATTTGGTGGGGGAGTGGGGTGGCAGTCTATGAACATTAAAGGTTTTCGCCTGCACATAATTATTGCTGTGGCCCTCATATCCATTTTGCTTTTCTTTGCTGGTAAGTATTGTTACCAACGCTACTTGGTTTTGGAACCACTGCTAAAACAGGTGCGGGCAATTGAGGGAGTTAGGGATGTACAGGTATCATCTCTGGGAGGCGGCAGGCTTTTTCTGGTCAGCCTAGGGGATGTGGAGGACCTGGTTGACATATACGGAAAAATTGACGGGCAATTGGCAGAGGTGTTTGAGGAGCAATCCTATGCTCTGCACCTGCTGGATGCCCGTAATGAAAAGCTGGAGGAAGTTTATCATTCCATTCATTTTGCCATTTATGAGGCTATAGACCGGGGGAATTTTACCCACCTGGCGGATGTTGTTGCCAAACAAGCCCTGGCCAATGGTATGGGAAAATATCGGGTAACTGTAGATGGTGAACGGGTGTATTTGCAATTGCACCTAGGGGAGGCCTATCTTTATGAAATTGTTCCCCGTGGGGAACCTGGGAAAGGGGGAGGGTAGGAGTTGCTCAAGGAAATTGGCATTGGTGTTGCCGTGGCGGCCTTTACTTTTTTCTTTCTCCAGGGTATAAACCTGCTGCCCCTTCTCTTCCTCTGTGTATTATCCTATTTCCTCTATAGTCTGTCGGGAATGAAGGTTATGAACAAGGGTTTTCAGGGCCAGGTCCCGAGCAAAAGTAAAAGGATTACCTTTGCCGATGTGGGTGGCCAGGAAAATGCCAAGATGGAAATTAGGGAGGCCCTGGAATTTATTAAGGACAGTTCTCGGGCGCAAAAATTAGGGATAAGGCCCTTAAAGGGTATTTTGCTGGCGGGTCCCCCGGGAACGGGCAAAACCCTTCTGGCCAAGGCTGCCGCCGCCTATACCGGGGCCAGCTTTGTGGCTACTGCGGGCAGCGAGTTCGTTGAAATGTATGCCGGAGTGGGTGCCCAGCGGGTGCGGGAGCTTTTTAAAGGGGCCCGGGAGCTGGCCCGGCGGGAAAACAAGAAAAATGCGGCAGTTTTTATCGACGAGATCGACGTGTTAGGGGGGAAACGGGGCCAACATTCTGGCCACCTGGAATATGATCAAACCCTAAACCAGTTGTTGGTGGAAATGGATGGGATATCGACAGACGATGAGGTACGCATCCTCCTGCTGGCGGCGACAAACCGGGTGGATCTATTAGATCCGGCCCTGCTGCGCCCGGGGCGTTTTGATAGGATTATTAGGGTGGAGTTGCCCGACAAGGAAGCAAGGCTCCAAATTCTTAAACTGCATACTGCTAATAAGCCCCTGGCCAAGGATATTGATCTGGAGGATATTGCCCGCCAAACCTTCGGTTTTTCCGGTGCCCACTTGGAGAGTTTGGCCAATGAGGCAGCTATTTTTGCCCTGCGGGGTGGGGAGAAGACCCTCCTGCAAAAACACTTTGTTGAGGCTATAGATAAGGTGATGATGGGGGAAAAGTTGGATCGGCGCCCCAGTGATGAGGATCTAAAAAGGGTGGCCATCCACGAAGCTGGTCATGCACTTCTTAGCGAAAGGGTTAGACCCAATTCGGTATCGGCGGTTACCATTGTGCCCCGGGGGGAGGCTCTGGGTTATATTCGCCAGATGCCAGAGGCGGATTCCTATCTTTTAACAAAACAACACCTTGAAGAGCAAATACAGGTCTTAATTGCCGGGGCCATTGCAGAGGAAATGCTCCTCAACAGCAGGAGTACTGGGGCCAGTAACGATTTTAACCAAGCAGCCCGCCTGGCCCAAAGGATGGTTTTTGCTGGAATGTCCCACTTGGGAATTGTGGACCAGGACAGCCTGCCGCAGAACCTCCTTCACCGGGCAGTAACCAGGATTTTGAGGGCCCAGGAAAAATTTGTTACCGAGGAATTAAAGGGCAAAATCCATATCCTCAGGTTGGTTAGCAGGGAATTGTTCCGGGAGGAAAAGCTGTCGGGGGAATCACTGCGGCAATTTATCCATTCCGAGGACAAGCCTGCTTCCCAGGTTTCTTGGGGGTGAAATTAGGGCAGTGGTAACCCGCGGTGGTTATTGCTGCCCTTTAATAAAAAATGGGAATCTCCGACAAAATAAGAAGGTTCCTGCTGGGCTTATGGCGAAAATTAAAATTGGCTAAAAGAAAAGAAGGAAGGTCAAAGGCTATGAAGGGAGAAATTATTTCTGTAGGTACGGAGCTACTTCTGGGGCAAATTGTTAATACCAATGCTTGTTATCTTAGTGAAAAACTGGCTAATCTGGGTATTGATGTTTACTATACCACCACCGTCGGTGATAATCCCAGCCGACTGCGGGAGGTTATAGCCCTTGGGTGGCAACGTTCTGATCTTGTTATCCTCACCGGGGGATTGGGGCCCACCATGGATGATTTGACCCGGGAGACACTGGCGGATTTTTTGGGCTTAGAACTGATTTTGGACACTTCCGTACTGGCCAACTTGCGCTGTATTTTTGCCGATAGGGGTCGGGAGATGACCAAGAATAATATTAAACAGGCTTACTTTCCGGCTGGTGCCCAGGTGCTACCCAATCCCAATGGCACTGCGGCGGGTATGATGTTGCAAAGGGAAGGGCGTATTGTTGTCCTTCTCCCGGGGCCTCCCTTTGAGATGGTGCCCATGTTCGAAAAGGAGGTTATTCCCCGTTTGAGGAGCTTGCTGGGGAAGGACCAACAGGTAATTAAATCCCGCATACTAAAGTTGTATGGTATTGGGGAATCCTACCTAGAGACGGTACTGCAATCTTTACTGGAAAATCAGGGAAACCCCACCCTGGCTACCCTGGCCAAGGAAAATGAAATGCACCTGCGTCTGACGGCAAAGGCTGATTTACCCCAAGCAGCCCAGGAACTCTTGGCTGAGATGGAAGGGGAAATCAGGCGCCTTGTGGGAAAGTATATTTTTGCAGCAGATGATGAAACAATGGAAGAGGCAGTGGGAAAAGCCTTGCTTGAGAAGGGTAAGACCATAAGTGTTGCCGAATCCTGCACAGGGGGACTTATTGGTCATCGCTTGACTGAGGTGGCGGGTAGTTCGGACTATTTTCGTTATGGCATAGTAAGTTATAGCAACGAGGCCAAGCAGAGTCTCTTGGGAGTGGAGCCCCAGCTCATCTCCCAGTATGGTGCGGTGAGCAGCCAGGTGGCTGAAGCCATGGCCGTTGGTGTGCGGGAACTGGGGTCCACATCCCTGGGGCTGGCGGTGACGGGTATTGCAGGCCCCGGTGGGGGAAGTACTGATAAACCTGTGGGATTGGTCTATGTGGCCCTGGCCACCGGGGGGAGGACCTATGTGGAAAGGAATAATCTCCGTGGCCCGCGGCGGGTGGTAAAAAGTAGAGCCAGCCAGGTGGCCCTCAACTTTGTCCGCAGGTATTTGCAGGGATATCTTGAGGAAATAAAGGAGGAAAATGGATAACACAAGAAGGATCTTTTTCTTTGTGGCTACCATCATATCGGCCCTGCTCCTTGTTGCCTTATTGGGACGGGCCAATTATCCCTTGGATGCCTTTCAAATACAAGTATCCGTCGGTTTTCATAATTTTGGCCGTAGTGAATTTCACTTTCCCCCCTTTGGTTTTGTACGGGCCCGGACCCATTTTTCTCCCTTGGGCTTGGTGGTATCCCTTCAGGGTGTCGACTTGGAGGGTTTACGGGGATTAATCTTCTCCGGCATGTCCCGGGAGCAGATATATGAGAGGTTCCTATATCCGGCCCGGAAAATTGCCCTGGGTTTTGCTATCTGGCTTTTATTCTTGGCATTCCTGGGGGGAGCCTTGGCTACTATCTTACTTGGGCCCGGGGATAAGAAGAGCCTTCTTGGGGGCGGTGGTAGTGGACTCTTGGTCATGTTCCTCCTTTTGGCCTTAACTATTTACACCTTTTCCCCGGCGGGCTTTGAAAACCTTGAATACCGAGGTATGTTACAGGCCGCACCGTGGATGATTGATCTGGCCCAGGAAGCCTTTACAGGGGTTGAAGGCCTGGCCGAACATGTACAGGTCATGTCTTCCAACCTTTATACCCTCCTCCGGCAGGTGGAAAACCTGGGGCAGGTGGAATTGGAGGATACCGATCTTAAGGTATTACACGTTTCGGATATCCATAATAACCCGGTGGCCCTGGGCCTGGTGGAAAGGATTGTTGACACCTTTGCCGTTGATCTTGTCATTGATACCGGGGATATTACTGATTTTGGTACACCCCTAGAGGCGGAATTGTTGGGCAGGCTCGATGATTGGCCTGTGCCCTACCTTATTGCCCTGGGGAACCATGATTCTCCCACCATTGCCCAGCATTTGGCGGATATACCCGCCGTTACGTTACTGAGGGGGGAATTGGTGGAGATATCCGGGTTGGGGATTTTGGGTGTTCCGGACCCGGCGGCCGACAGGGCTACAATGACACCGGCCAGCCCCACGGAACTTGAAATTGCCACCCTACAAATGGAGGATCTCCTCCTCAAGCATAGACCCGACCTTTTGGTCACCCATGATTGGCGGTTGGCAAAGTCCTTTGTGGGGCAGGTGCCAATAATATTGCATGGCCATACCCACTCCCCCTCCATTGGGGAAGTGGAAGGTACTATTGTATCCAATGCCGGCACAACGGGTGGGGCTGGGATCCGCGGTCTGCAAAGTAGGGAAGAGATACCCAACACCCTGATAATGTTGCACCTTAGTAGGGGGGAAGGGGGGTGGAGGGTGCTGGCGGCAGATACCATATACTTTTATTATCGCCAGGCCGGTTTCGAGTTTCGCCGCACTATTTTTTCTTCCCCAGAAGGGGGTGATGAAGCTGAAGAGGATGCGAGTTTTTTTGGCCCTTGAGTTACCTGCCCCCATCCGGCTTCAGTTGCTAAGGATTCAGGAAGGTCTATCCTTTTTGGGGCAGGGGGTAAAATGGGTCAAAAAGGAAAACATGCATCTGACACTATACTTTTTAGGAAATTTGACCCCGGAGAAAATCCAAGGGCTGTCCTCCTGTGTGCAGGATGTTGCCTCATCCCTAAAACCCTTTACCCTTGAGCTAGGTGGGTTGGGGCATTTTCCTCCCAGGGGTAAAATCAGGGTATTATGGGCGGGAATAGGCGCTGGCTCGGCGGAGCTTCAGGCACTTTATACATATCTTGGGGAAGCACTTGGGGAATTTGGCTTTCATATACAAAGGAGGGCCTTTACCCCCCATGTGACCTTGGGGAGGCTGGGTTCACCCAGAAGCATTGGTTATAGACTGCGGGCGGAGGAAGATATGCAGCGGGAAATTGTCTATGGAAGCTTCCTGGTCAAGGAAATTACCCTATTTCAAAGTATATTGACACCGGCAGGGCCAATTTATAAGGTGGTACAACGTTTTGCCCTGCTGGGCAAACAAGTTGAGAGGAGAAGGTGAAGTGGGGAAGCAAAAAGAAAAAGCATTGGAAATGGCATTGTTGCAGATTGAAAAACAATTTGGCAAAGGCTCCATCATGAGATTGGGGGAAGCATCGGCTAAGCTCAGTGTGGAGGTGATTCCCACCGGTACATTGAGCCTAGACTTGGCCCTGGGAGTTGGTGGTATTCCCCGGGGGCGGGTAGTGGAGATATACGGGCCGGAGGCCTCGGGGAAAACCACCGTGGCCTTGCATATCATTGCTGAAGCACAAAAAAAAGGTGGTAACGTTGCCTTCATCGATGCCGAACATGCCTTGGATCCGGTATACGCGGAAAATCTTGGTGTTGATGTGGACAACCTCCTCATATCACAGCCCGATACCGGGGAACAGGCCTTGGAAATTGCCGAGGCCCTGGTTAGGAGTGGGGCTGTGGATGTCGTGGTGGTGGATTCCGTTGCCGCCCTGGTGCCCCGGGCGGAACTGGAAGGTGAAATGGGTGACTCCCATGTGGGGCTACAGGCAAGGCTGATGTCCCAGGCCTTGCGAAAATTATCGGGTGCCATCAGTAAATCCTTTACAACTGCTATTTTCATTAATCAAATCAGGGAAAAGGTGGGGGTTATCTTCGGTAATCCGGAGGTCACCCCCGGCGGCAGGGCCCTGAAGTTCTATTCCTCGGTACGGCTGGAAATAAGAAGAAGTGAAAGCCTAAAACAGGGCAATGAACTGATTGGCAATAGGGTTAGGGTTAAGGTTGTGAAAAATAAGGTGGCACCGCCCTTTAAACAAGCCGAATTTGACATAATATACGGACAAGGCATCTCCCGGGAAGGCAGCATTTTGGATCTGGCCACAGAGCAAGATATAATTAAAAGGAGTGGTGCCTGGTATTCCTATGGGGATACCAGAATAGGGCAGGGTAGGGAAAATGCCCGGGTATTTCTTCAGGAAAATCCGGAAATTACCCAAGAGGTGGAAAATAAACTCCGGGAATTATTTAACTTGCCCGTGGGTGAAGAAAAGGAAGCTGAGTGAAATAAAAGGGAGTGGAGGAATTGCCCGATGAACTGGCCAAGGCCAGACAATATGCCCTTAAACTGCTCAGCTACCGCTCCTACAGCATAGGGGAATTTCGGCAGCGTTTGCAGCGTAAGGGGTTTTCTCCGGACACCATTGGTCGGATTATCCCGGCAATGGTGGAATACGGCTATTTGAATGACGAAGCCTATGCCCGTAGTTTAATAGAACTGCTAATTGACCGACGGTCCTATGGTTCTAGGCGCCTGCTGCAGGAAATGTTATCCCGGGGGATAGACGCTGGCCTGGCCCTAAAACTCCTCAGTGAAATATCGGCTGACCAAGAATTTGAAAGAGCCTTGTCCCTGGCTAAGAAAAAAATGCCATCCATGTCCCGGTTGGACAGGTCCAAGGTCTACCGTCGCATGGCTTCGTTTTTGCTACGCAAGGGTTATCCAACGGATGTAAGCAGAAGGGTTTTGGAAGAGATTTTACCACCTAGAGGGTGGTAAAGCCACCGTTTCCCCCTTCCTTGACAATACCTGTAAAAACCTTTACAATTTAAAATGAGAAACACAACTCCAGCCTGGTGGGCGGTGGGGTTTTATGCAACCAATGCTCCTTTGCCAATGGCGAAATAAGAACTGCAAGCGGAACTATTTGTTTTAGGGGTGAAACCTCAGGAAGTACAAGTATTGGAAAGAGGTGTCTCTGTAAAGCCGAGTTCCTACTCGGCTTATTTTACGAACAAGAACGCATAGACCAAGAACATTCTAGAAGGGGGGAGGTGAATAGAGATTTGGGTCATGAAATTTTGCTAACGATTATTGTTGCTTTGTTGGCTTTAATAGCGGGCTATTGGGCCCGTAAATATATTGCCGAGGCCAAGATTGCATCTGCCGAAGAGGCGGCCAAGAGAATATTGGCAGAGGCGGAAAAGGATGGTCATGCCAAAAAGCGGGAGATGATCCTGGAGGCTAAGGAGGATGTCCACAAGCTTCGCACCCTACAGGAAAAGGAGTATAGGGAAAGAAGGAACGAGCTCCAGCGCATGGAAAGAAGGCTAATGCAGAAGGAAGAATCCCTGGATCGGAAAGTGGAGCTAGTGGAGAAAAAGGAAAATAGTGTTGCCTCTCGGGAAGCGGAGGTCAAAAAAAGGAAGGAAGATCTTGAGGAACTATACCGGGAACAGCTATCTGAATTAGAGCGTTTATCAGGCTTGACTTCCGAGGAGGCAAAAAACATCCTTTTAACAAATACTGAAAAGGAAATACGCCACGAAACAGCAATGCTGATCAAAGAAATTGAAAATCAGGCCAAGGAAGAGGCGGAAAAGAGGGCTAAAAAGCATATTGCCATGGCCATTCAACGCTGTGCCGCCGACCATGTGGCAGAAACAACTGTCTCCGTCGTTTCCCTGCCCAATGATGAAATGAAGGGTAGGATTATCGGCAGGGAGGGCAGGAACATTCGTGTTCTGGAGACCCTGACGGGGATTGATCTTATTATCGACGATACACCGGAAGCAGTAATCCTGTCGGGTTTTGATCCCATCAGGCGTGAAATTGCCCGGGTTGCCTTGGAAAAACTGATTACCGATGGTCGTATTCATCCGGCCCGGATTGAAGAAATGGTGGAGAAGGCCAAAAAGGAAGTGGATGAACAAATCCGCGAAGAGGGTGAGCAAGCTACCTTTGATGCCAATGTTCATGGAATCCACCCGGAATTGATCAAGCTCTTGGGGCGGCTTAAATTCCGTACCAGTTATGGGCAAAATGTTCTGCGGCATTCCTTAGAGGTTTCCCACCTGGCGGGTGTCATGGCTGCTGAAATAGGCGCTGATATTCAACTTGCCAAAAGGGCGGGGCTTTTACACGATATTGGTAAGGCGGTAGACCATGAAGTGGAAGGCCCCCATGTGAAAATTGGTGAAGATCTGGCCCGGCGCTATAATGAATCGCCGGAGGTCATTCATGCAATTGCCGCCCACCATGGCGACATAGAACCTGACTCCTTAGAGGCTGTTTTGGTCCAGGCTGCCGATGCCATTTCCGCCGCTCGTCCGGGGGCCCGTCGGGAAACCCTGGAGGCCTATATCAAACGCCTGCAAAAATTAGAGGAAATTGCCGATTCCTTCACTGGTGTTGACAAGGCCTTTGCCATCCAGGCGGGGCGGGAAGTGAGGATAATGGTAAAACCGGAAAAGATTGATGATTTGGCGGCGGTACGTTTGGCCAGGGATATAGTGAAGAAAATAGAAGGGGAGTTAGATTATCCCGGCCAAGTTAAGGTTAATGTTATTCGGGAGACCAGGGCCATAGAGTATGCAAAATAGCAAGTTATAGGCGGTTATACCGCCTATTTTTTTCTTGTAATCCTTTATCAGAAAGTTACTGGGGGGAAAAAGAGATTGAAGATTTTGGTGTTGGGCGACATCGTGGGTCGTACGGGGCGGCGGTTGGTGGAAAGGTTGCTCCCGGAGCTGAGGGATAGGTACCGCCCTGGGCTTATTGTTGCCAATGGCGAAAATGCAGCAGGTGGTGCGGGGATAACTCCTGGTCTGGCTGAGGAACTTTTTGCCTCCGGGGTGCATATCCTAACTTCGGGAAATCACATTTGGGATAAAAAGGAGATAGTGCCCTATATCACCCGGGAACCCCGTTTAATTAGACCGGCAAACTACCCCAAGGGAACACCGGGAAAGGGTTGGGTCGTGACGGAGGGGGCTGGGGGAATTCCCATTGCGGTGGTAAACTTTTCCGGGCGAGTTTTTATGCGGGATTTAGATTGCCCCTTTCAAGGTGTAGACAGATTACTGCCGCAACTGGAAGAACAGGCAAGGATTATTTTGCTTGACTTTCATGCCGAGGCCACTTCGGAAAAACAAGCCTTGGGCTGGTATTTAGACGGAAGGGTTACTGCTGTTTTTGGCACCCACACCCATGTTCAAACTGCCGATGAACGCATTTTACCGGGTGGTACCGCCTACATTACCGATATAGGAATGACTGGGCCAGCGGAAGGTGTTATCGGTGTGGATAGGGAAATGGTCTTGCAGAGGTTTATTAGCCAAATGCCACAGCGTTTTAAACCTGCCAAGGGACCGGGGGAATTGAACGGAATTGTAATTGATGTTGACGAGGTTACGGGCCAGAGCCGCGGAATTGAAAGAATTAGCGAGTATGGCTAGGGAAAAGTGGCTAAATACCATAAATTTTTGTCCTTGTTTCCAAATCAGGGAAGGATTTTTGCCAACTCCCGCGAATACATCTTTTAGGTGTAACTGAGGTTGGGGGGAATAGCTGTCTAGCTATTAGGATAGATAGAATAAAGGAGGGCACAACAGGGATGGAAATTTTAAAGGTCTCAGCTCGGTCGAATCCAAATTCAGTTGCAGGAGCTTTAGCGGGTGTACTTCGGGAACGTGGTGGTGCCGAGGTTCAAGCCATCGGTGCCGGGGCCCTCAACCAGGCGGTGAAGGCAGTGGCCATTGCCCGCGGTTTTGTTGCCCCAGGGGGTGTAGATCTTATATGTATTCCTGCTTTTACCGATATAGAAATCGATGGTGAAGAAAGGACAGCAATAAAACTTATCGTGGAACCCCGCTAGCATTAGGTTTTATTGCCATTGGCAAAGACACAGCTTGTTTATTCTATCCGGAATAGACAGGCTATTTTTTGTGGAAAATACAGAACAGGAAAGAAGGGAGGGAAATAAATGTCGGTGGACTTGCATGTTCACACACGGGCTTCCGATGGTTGTTTTTCTCCGGAAGGGCTGGTATTGAAGGCCCTCGCCCGGGGCCTCACTGGCATAGCAATAACAGATCATGATACAGTTGGGGGTGTGGCCCGGGCCCTCCGTGCCGGACACAGGTGGGGACTTGATGTTATCCCGGGGATAGAATTGAGTACCCAGGTCGGGGAAAAGGAGTTCCATATCCTGGGGTATTATATAGATTATCGTCAGCCCCAATTGCAGCTTGTACTGGCCAATTTGTGCCGGGCTAGACTATTGCGCATAAGGAGGATGACCAAGAAGTTAAGGAAGTTGGGCCTGGACTTATCTTGGTCTCGGGTGGTAAAAATTGCCGGAAGGGGTGCCGTGGGTCGCCCCCATCTGGCCCGGGCCATGCTGGAAAAAGGCTATGTCTCCTCAATTGCCGAGGCCTTCAACCACTATCTAGGCAGGGATTGCCCGGCCTATGTTCCCCGCCCCAAATTTACGCCCCCAGAGGCAATAAGGCTTGTTCATAGTGTTGGTGGAATCCCGGTGTTGGCCCATCCTGGTTGGATAGAAGAAAGGTGGGTTAAAAGATTTATTGCTGCCGGGCTCAGGGGTTTGGAGGTTTATCACCCCCAACATGATGCTAGGACAGCCAGTAGGATGTGCAGAATGGCCCATAGATATGGCTTACTTATTACCGGGGGCTCCGATTTCCACGGGGACAAGGGGGGAAGATTTGATCTGGGCACCAGCCTTGTCGGCAAGGAAGTTGTGGATGCTCTTAAGGAAGCATCCCTTTACAGGCCGGGAATGTAGGCTCCAGTTGGACAAAAACAAAACTGGAAGACCTAAACATGTGGTTCTAAAGTCTTCTCCCTCCGCCTATAATTTAGGGGAAGTTAGGGGGAGGAGGAGATTGGAGTGCAGACCATTCCTTTGACCGGCAACATTCGGCGTCATATTACCTTATTCTTCTTGTTGTTATTTTTGCTATTGATGGCCATATACACCTATTGGAGAATGTACCCGCCCTTGGGTCCGGAGGAAATTGTTCAGAAGGCCTTGGCTAACCTGGAAAAGGCCCAGAGCTATACCTATAATCTGAACGCCGTTAGCCTTATCCAAGGCCAGGAATCCCTTTTAACCCAGGTGGAGGGGGCCTGGAAGGCACCAGATAGCCATTATATTAAAGGGGAGACACTGGGAAACACATTGGAGGCGTACATTATTGCTGACAATTATATGATTAAGGATCCCCAGGGAGACTGGTTGGAATTTCGCGGCGGAGAGGGACCTTCCCTCCTTCGGGAGACGGTATTATTCTCCCAGACCCCCCTTCGGGATCTGCATGGTTTTCATTCGGGGCAAATTGCTGCGGAAAAAACAGTTGCTGGGAGGAAGTGCTATGTTTTGACAGGAAGGTTAACACGGGTTAGCAATCCACTTTGGCAGGCCTTTTGGCAAGATTTCACTTGCCAATTGTGGATTGACAAAAAGGAGCTATTTTTACGGCAACTGTGGCTTGCTGGCGTCAGTATCGGTTCAGAGGACAGATTGACAGTATTTTTGGAGTTGGCAGATTATGATGCCCAACTGACAATAATTCCTCCCCTCCCCAAGGACAAACAGCAATAAAGTTCGGGAAAAATCCTTTCCAAATAAATAATTGTCCTTTATTTATCAGGGGAAGAAGGAAAATTGAGACAGAAGAAGAATATTTACATAAGCGAAGATCCATCAATTAAACAACTGGTCCTTATGGACTTTATGCTAAAGGAACCTTAGATGGACTTCCGTTCTGCTACTTAAGAGATACGGGCTTTGTTTGTAAAGGGGGGGATAGGTTAAGGGAGCTGTAAATAGTGGGGTTGGACAAGATGCCAAAAAGGGAGGTTATTGCATTATGGGAGAGGAAAAGGGTAATGTTTTAAAAAATGTCCAGGAACATATTAAAAAGGTATGTGATACCCTGGGGACGGAGCCCATTGTCTATGAAATATTAAAGGAACCCCTCCGCTTTTATGAGGTCTCATTCCCCGTGCGCATGGATGACGGCTCTACCAAAATAATTAAGGGATATCGTGCCCACCACAACGATGCTTTAGGGCCAGCCAAGGGGGGAATCCGCTTTTTCCACGGTGTCTATGCCGATGAGGTTAAAGCGCTGTCCGCCTGGATGACCTTTAAGTGTGCTATCACCAACTTACCCTACGGCGGCGGCAAGGGTGGCGTGGCCATCGATGCCCATAAGCTGTCTGAAGGAGAGTTGGAGCGGGTTAGCCGTGAATACATCCGGGCCATCGCTCCCTTTATTGGACCCTTGAAGGATGTTCCCGCCCCTGATTTTGGCACAAATCCCAAGGTCATGGGTTGGATGGCCGATGAATATAGCAAGGTGGTTGGTTATCACGCCCCGGGTGTGATAACGGGTAAACCCATTATCATAGGTGGTTCCGTCGGCCGTGGCCCTGCTACAGGGAAGGGAATTATGCTTACCCTGCGAAATTTTGCCCAGGCGGAAGGCTTTGATCCCCGGGAGGCCCGGGTAGCCATTCAGGGTTTTGGTAATGTGGGTAGGAGTGCTGCCCTACACATCTACGAATTGGGAAGTAAGGTCGTTGCCATCAGCGATATTTCCGGAACCATATACAATGCCGATGGCCTAGATGTTAAAGACCTGGCGGCCTATGCAGAAGAAAACCCGGAAAACCTCAAGGACTATCCGGGTGAGAAGGAATACTTCGCCGATACAAAGTATGCCCTTGAAGTGGAAGCGGATGTTGTCCTCCCCTGTGCCTTGGAAAATCAGATTACCGAGGAAAATGTTCCCCGGTTCAAGGCAAAGTATGTAATCGAAGGGGCCAATGGACCGACAACACCCGGCGGGGACAAGGCCCTGGCGGAACGGGGAATAAAACTAGTTCCCGATGTGTTGGCCAATACCGGTGGGGTAACGGTTTCCTACTTCGAATGGGTGCAAAACCTGCAGAACTACTACTGGTCAGAAGAAGAAGTCAGCGAAAAATTAGAGATCAACATGACCCAGGCCTTCCACGATGTGTATAATATGCACGTGGAAAGGGATGTGGACATGCGGACGGCTGCTTATATGGTGGCCATTGACAAGATTGCCAAGGCCATGAAGGCCAAGGGCTGGATCTAATTTAAAATTATGCCACCTGGGGGTGTTGATTCCCGCCGGAATTTAACACCCCCCTGGCCTCCTTCAATGTTTTATTGGATATTTATACCAAATATGGAACCATCCATTGAGCCACTAAATAATTGGTCTAATTTGGAGGAAATACTGTGACAAAACAAAGCACGGGGATGATCCTAGAGCACAAGAGTGGGATCCCCCTCTATATACAACTTAAGGGTCAAATCAAAAAACGTGTCCAATTGGGGCATTGGCCCCCTGGTCATAAACTCCCCCCAGAGCGGGAACTGGCTGAAGAATTGGGAATTAGCCGCAACACTGTCAGTAGTGCTTATAGGGAGTTGGAATTGGAAGGGGTTCTTATTTCCCAGCAGGGTAAAGGAACCTTTGTTGCAGAGCAAACTAGTCATTGGACCCGGGAGGACAAGAAGGCAAAATTAATAAAGGTTCTTGATCTGGCCATCGAGGAGGCAATCCAACTATCCTTTCGCCTGGATGAATTTCTACTCATCGCCGTCAAAAGGGCGCAGGAAAAGAAAAAATTCCTGGGTATGGTACGGGTAGCCTTTGTTGCCGGTACCCTGGAGTATTGCCAGTATTTCGTGCGGGAGCTGCAGCCCAGGGCGGGCATTAGCATTAAACCCCTCTTGTTTTCCCAGCTACATGATAACAAGGAACTATTATCGCGGGAATTTGCCGACATAGATTTAGTTGTCACCACCTTTTTTTATTTGCATGAAGTGCGGCAATTATTATCCCACCTGGGAAAACCTGTCATTGGTATTGCCATGAATATAGAACCGGAAACCGTAGTGGAACTGGCCCGTATCCCAGCCAATCAAAGGGTGGGTCTGTTTTGCCGCACGGGGTATTTTGCGGAAAACATCATTGAACACCTAAACAGTGTGGGCATGGGCAATCTCCAATTAATGGTAACCCAAGCCACCTCTCGGGAAGAACTATTGAACGTCATTGACCAGGTGGATGTCGTGGCTGTGTCCTTTGATCGTAAGGAGGAAATAGTTTCCCTATTGGCTGGGAAAAAACCCGTCATTGAGCTGAAGTTTCGCCCAGATTTGGGCTCAGTGGGTATTTTAAAAACTGCGATTCTAGAGTTACAGGAAAAATGTTCTTAACCCTTCTGTATCCCGCTTTTCCAATATTTATTTAGTATACTTGGAGGTGAAAGCAGCATGGCAACAAAAGAGAAGGTCCAGATTGATGTTAATCTGGACTGGTGCAAGGGGTGTGGGATCTGCATTGCCTTTTGTCCCACGAAGGTGTTCGATATCTCGCCGGATAATAAGCCCATTGTTGCCCGTCCCGAAGATTGTATCCAATGTATGTTGTGTGAGATTCGCTGCCCTGACTTCGCCATAAATGTAGGAGGTGGTAAGGATGGGAAAAAATGAAATGGAAGCTGTTTTAATGTCGGGAAATGAGGCTTGTGTGGAAGGGGCACTCTTGGCCGGTATCAATTTCTTTGCGGGCTATCCCATAACCCCTTCTACCGAGATAGCTGAGGGTTTGGCAAGGCGCCTGCCCCGGGTGGGCGGTAAATTTATACAGATGGAAGATGAGATTGCCAGCATGGCGGCTGTGGCTGGTGCAGCCCTGGCCGGTGCCAAGGCAATGACGGCCACCAGTGGACCTGGCTTTTCCCTAAAACAGGAAAACATCGGTTTCGCCGCGGCAACGGAAATTCCCTGTGTTGTGGTTAATGTGCAACGTTTCGGTCCCAGCACCGGCCTACCAACATCGCCTTCCCAGGCTGATATCATGCAGGCCCGCTGGGGAACCCATGGGGATCATCCGGCCATCGCCCTCATGCCAGCTTCGGTACAGGAAAGTCTCAGCCTAACCATCACCGCCTTTAATTTGGCTGAGGAATTTAGGACACCTGTAATTTTGTTAATGGATGAAATTATTGGCCACATGCGGGAGGGAATCGTCATTCCCCAAAAGGGGGAATATGTTATCAAGAATCGGACCAAACCGACGGTTCCCCCGGAAGATTATCTACCTTATGCTGCGGGGCCCAATGAGGTGCCGCCCATGGCTAACTTTGGTGATGGCTATCGCTTTCATGTGACCGGCCTAATCCATGATGAGACTGGATTTCCCCGGGGCCGGGGCAGTGATGGGGATTATCTGGTGCGCCGCCTGATAAATAAGGTTATGTCTCGGCTTGAGGAGATCCTCATGGTGGAAGAAATAGGAATGGAGGATGCCGAGCTTGCAGTGGTGGCCTGTGGTCCCGTTGCCCGTTCGGCGAAAAAGGCCATTGCCATGGCCCGGGAACTGGGCATAAAGGCCGGTTTGGTCAGACCCATAACCATTTGGCCCTTCCCAGAAGATGCAATTAAGGTGGCAGCTAAAAAGGTGGATGCCATTATTGTCCCGGAATTAAACTTGGGGCAGATGGCCCTGGAGGTAGAGCGCAACGCCTGTGGTGATGCCCCCGTGTATAGATTGAATCGGGTTGATGCGGAATTGATCACTCCTGATGAAATTTTAGCTAAGATCCAGGAGGTGAAATAAAATGGCAACGAAGGAACTTTTAAAGGAATATACCAGGATGGATAAGCTGCCCCACATCTGGTGTCCCGGCTGTGGGCATGGTATTATCCTGGGCTCAGTCATCAGGGCCATTGATAGACAGAAACTGGATCCGAATAAAACCTCGGTAATATCTGGGATAGGCTGTTCCGGCAGGGCCCCGGGTTATGTGAAGTTTGATACGCTACACACAACCCACGGACGGGCCTTGGCCTTTGCCACGGGTGTAAAACTGGCTCGCCCGGAATTAAATGTCATTGTTTTGACTGGAGATGGGGACTGTGCGGCCATTGGGGGCAACCATCTCATCCATGCCGCCCGGCGAAACATCGATGTTACTACTGTGGTATTTAATAACTATATTTACGGTATGACAAGTGGGCAGTATTCACCCTTGACACCCCATATGAAATTGGCCACAACTGCCCCCTATGGCAACATAGATCAGTCCTTTGATCTGTGTAAACTGGTAACTGCCGCCGGGGCTACCTATGTGGCCCGGGGCACTGTATATCATACCCAGATGCTCATTGGCCTCATTGCTGAGGGGATTGCCCACAAGGGCTTTTCCTTCATTGAAGTTATAACCCACTGCCCCACTTATTATGGCCGCAGGAATAAAATGGGTGATGCCGTTGACATGCTCAATTGGCAAAAGGAACACGCAATCCCGGTAAAGGCTGCTGCCAAACTGCCACCGGAAAAACTAAAGGGGAAATTTGTAATTGGCGAGCTCCATCGCAGCGAAGGTCCTGAGTATACGGAAGAATATCAGCGCATTATTGATAGCTTGAAAAGGGAGTGATGAAATGTCAAGCCAAAGGGAAATTCGCTTGAGCGGTTTTGGCGGCCAGGGTCTGATTACGGCGGGAATTATTCTGGCCGATGCAGCCATAAAAGAAGGAAAACACGCTGTACAAACCCAATCCTACGGCCCCGAGGCCAGGGGCGGCGCCAGCAGGGCGGAGGTAATAATTAGCGATGCCGCCATCGATTATCCCAAGGTTAAGGAGCCCGATGTATTGTTGGCCATGAGCAAGGAGGCATGTGACAAATATCTCTGTGAGTTACAAAAGGACGGTATTCTCATAGTGGACTCCTACTACGTGAAGGAAGTTCCAGAAACGGAGGCAAAGGTTTTTTCCTTACCCATAACGGAATTGGCCCGGGAAGAGTTAGGCAGGGTTATTGTGGCCAACATTGTTGCCCTGGGAGCAACTGTGCAGGTTACTGGTGTTGTGGGCAAAGAAGCCTTGGAGGCCGCAGTACTGGATAGGGTACCTCCGGGAACAGAGGATTTAAACCGGCAGGCTCTTGCAATCGGTTTCCAGCTGGGTTGCGAGCAGCTGGCAAAATGATTGTAAAAGGGAGGGTACTGGCAAGATGTATGATGAGCGGTTAGTTGATGAGATTAGGGAAAGGAAAGGGGAATGGGAAGAGGGTACCTTAAAAAAGGTATTGGCTCGTTTTCCGGAAAGGAAAGAGGATTTTAAAACCCTCTCTGAACTTCCGGTGGGACGGGTATATACCCCGGTGGATACCTCTGAACTGGATTACCATGGGGATTTGGGAATGCCCGGGGAATACCCCTATACCCGGGGGATTCAGCCAACTATGTACCGGGGGCGCCTTTGGACCATGCGCCAATATGCTGGGTTTGGCACGGCGGAAGAATCAAATAAACGCTATAAATATCTGTTGGAGCAGGGCCAAACGGGCTTGAGTGTTGCCTTTGATCTTCCCACCCAGATCGGTTTTGATTCTGATCATGCCCTGGCGGAAGGGGAAGTGGGTAAAGTGGGGGTGGCCATTGATTCCTTAGCTGACATGGAAATCCTTTTCGCTGGGATCCCCTTGGACAAGGTCAGTACCTCCATGACCATAAATGCGCCGGCGGCAATTTTACTGGCCATGTATATTGCCGTTGCTGAAAAACAAGGGGTAAACCCAGAAAAACTAAAGGGGACAATTCAAAATGATATACTAAAGGAATACGCGGCCCGGGGTACCTATATTTTCCCACCTCAACCAAGTATGCGGCTAATTACCGATACCTTTGCCTATTGTGCAGCCCATCTTCCCAACTGGAATACCATCAGCATTAGTGGCTATCACATTAGGGAAGCGGGATGTACGGCCGTACAGGAGGTTGCCTTTACCCTGGCCGATGGTATTGCCTATGTGGAAGCGGCCATTGAAGCTGGGTTAGACGTGGATAACTTTGCCCCCCGTCTTTCCTTCTTCTTTAATTCCCAAATGGATCTCCTGGAGGAAGTGGCCAAATTCCGTGCAGCCCGGCGATTGTGGGCCCGGATCATGAAGGAGAGGTTTGGTGCCCAGAATCCCAGGTCCTTAAAGCTAAGATTCCATACCCAGACAGCCGGATGTGCCCTTACAGCGCAACAACCCGACAACAATGTCGTACGCGTGACACTTCAAGCCCTGGCTGCCGTACTGGGTGGCACCCAATCCCTGCACACTAATTCCCGGGATGAGGCCTTGGCACTGCCCAGTGAGGATTCTGTACGTATTGCCCTCCGGACCCAGCAGATCATTGCCCATGAAAGTGGCGTCACAAATACCATTGATCCCTTGGCCGGCTCTTATTTCGTGGAAAGTCTCACTGACGAAATTGAAACAAAGGCCCGGGAATACATTGAAAAAATTGACGCCCTTGGCGGGGCGGTTAAGGCCATTGAGCAGGGCTTTATCCAGCGGGAAATACAAGAAAGTGCTTATCAATATCAGAAATCCGTGGAAGCCGGGGATAGGGTGGTGGTTGGCGTCAATAAATTCCAACTTAAGGAGGAATCCCTCCCCAAGGGACTTCTCAAGGTGGATCCCGCCGTGGGTGAATATCAGAAGGAGAAGATAGCCCACCTCAAGGAAAACAGGGATGGCGAAGCCGTTGCAGCAGCCCTCAAAGGGCTAAAGGAAACAGCCCAGTCCGGGGAAAACCTGCTGCCACCGATTATCGAAGCGGCCAGGGCCTATGCCACCATTGGTGAAATATGCGATGTCCTACGGGGGGTTTTTGGAGAATATGAGACCTCTGTAATCTTTTAGCCATGGGGTCTGAAGATAGGGAGAAGGAGGTTGAAGGGGATGAGGGAAAGACCCATTCGCGTTTTAATTGCCAAGCCGGGCCTAGACGGCCATGACCGCGGGGCAAAGATAATGGCCAGGGCCTTACGGGACGCGGGAATGGAAGTGATATATACCGGCCTGCGGCAGACACCGGAACAAATTGTGGAGACGGGGATCCAGGAGGATGTGGATGTTATCGGTATGAGCATCCTCTCTGGGGCCCATACCCACCTGTTTCCCAAGGTTATGCAGTTACTAAAGGATAAGGAAGCCGGGGATATTCTGGTCATCGGCGGTGGAATTATCCCCGATGAGGATATCCCAGCCCTAAAAAAGGCGGGTATAGCGGCTATCTTTACTCCCGGTACACTTACGGAAACTGTAATTGATTTCATCAAGGATCGGGTGCCAAGGTAACATCAGCTTCCCAGACAGGCGGTGAAATTGTGACTCTAGCTCAAGGTATACTTACAGGGGATCGTCGGGCCCTGGCCCGTTTGATTACCATTGTTGAAAATCAACCTGCAAAGGCTGTTCCCGACCTACAGGTTCTCTATCCCCATACAGGAGAGGCCTTGGTTATAGGTATTACCGGGCCACCGGGCTCGGGGAAAAGCACCTTGGTTGACAAACTGGCTAAGGAACTGCGGCGAAGGGAAAAAACAGTTGGAATTATTGCAGTTGATCCTACCAGCCCCTTTACCGGTGGAGCCATTTTAGGTGATAGAATCCGCATGCAGGATTTGGCAACGGATCCGGGTGTCTATATTCGTAGCATGGGCACCAGGGGCAGTCTTGGCGGTTTAGCCAAGGCTGCCCACAGTGCCATTGAAATACTTGATGCGGCTGGTATGGATTATGTTTTTGTGGAGACTGTGGGTGTAGGGCAGTCGGAGGTGGATATTGTCAGGATAGCAGATACCACCATGGTCACCCTTGTCCCAGGCCTGGGTGATGAGATCCAAACAATCAAGGCTGGTGTGTTGGAGATTGCAGATGTATTTGTTGTCAACAAGGCGGATCGCCCCGGTGCAGATCAGGTGGCCCTGCAGCTGGAGATGATGCTTGATCTAAACACAAAGGAAAAAAAGTGGCGGCCGCCGGTTTTATCAACGGTGGCCAATGCCGGCGAAGGCATTGCCGCCCTTCTTGAGGGTGTAGAACAACACTACCAGTATCTGCATGAAAGTGGTGAATTGCGAGGCCGCCGCAGGGCCAGATATAGGGCGGAGATCATGGCCATTGTGGAGGAAGGACTGCGGGATAGGTTGCTAACCTTTTGGTCTGGAGAAGGGAAAATAAATACAGTGGTAGAGGAGGTCATTGCCCGCAGGAAAGACCCCTATAGTGCAGCCACTGAACTTCTACAACCCTTCTCTGTTAAATAAAGGGGAGGAGGTTTTTTTATGGAAGTCACCAGAATAGATCACATTGGTATTGCCGTCCGGGATCTTGAGGAAGCGGCAAAAATTTATCGCGACTTTTTACAACTCAAGGTTACTGGCATAGAAGAAGTCCCGGATCAAAAGGTAAAGGTTGCCTTTATTCCTATTGGGGATAGTGAAGTGGAACTTCTGGAACCAACTACAGAAGATAGCCCGGTGGCGAAATTCATAGAGAAAAGGGGAGAGGGCATCCACCATATAGCTTTTCGGGTCAAAAACCTAGAAGAGGCCCTGGCCCAGGCCCAGGCCGCCGGGATACGGCTCATTGATGAAAGCCCCCGGCCGGGTGCTGGGGGGGCCAGGATTGCCTTTTTGCATCCCAAAAGCAGTAATCGGGTTTTGCTTGAACTCTGTGAACGCACTGATTAGGATTTCGGGATACTTGTCTTTAGGGGGATAAAATAGTACAATCTTGCTAGTGCATTGTAACAGCCAAGGAATTTGGCCGTTACAAGGTACTGATATGCCCTGAAATATTAATGGTAAGGAGGATGAGTAGATGTCAGAAACATTCCTAAAAGAACTTGCCGACAGGAAACAAAGGATCACCGCCGGGGGTGGAGAAAAACGAATAGCCCGGCAGCACGAAAAGGGCAAGCTGACCGCCCGGGAGAGATTAGAAAAGCTCTTAGATCCCGACAGCTTCGTAGAAATAGAT
>JAAYSG010000049.1 GCA_012518435.1 Bacillota bacterium | reverse complement strand
GCCCGACCCCCGTGTCGGCCCGCGCCTGCTTTCAAATTTTATTCCTTGACACACTATTTCGCCATATGCTATAATGGCGCCAATGACAAGTTAATAAAAAGTTTTACCTCATCTCTAACTTCTCTTTGGGATGGGGTAGAGGTTGCGGAGCAGTCAAGAGTACCTCAGCTGAGCAGGGCAGCGATGAGCCTGGGGGAAAGGGGCCTCCGCCGAAGTTCGACACAACGCCTCAAGTGTCGGGCTGGGTCTGCACTTAAGAGGTGCAGGACTGTCACCAGGTCGCATTTCCCGGCTGCCTGGTGGAGTGCTCTCCATTTACCGGGAAGAGGAGGGGTGAGGATGGCTGCCTGCTATAAATAGAGCGGTCATCGTGGGATAAACACATCCCCCGTTGGCCGTTTTTGTTTTTCGTTGGCAAGGGAAAAGAAAAAGCAAGACAGGAGAAAGATTCCCTGATCTTGCGGGAACCCATATATAAAAAGGAGGAAATACCATGTTTGAGCACTATGGAATTTTATCTATTTTGCCCCCCTTAATGGCAATTGTCTTGGCCATAGTCACCAAACAAGTCCTAATATCATTATTCCTGGGAATTTTTACCGGCACCATGATTCTGACCGGGTATAATCCCCTTAACGCCTTTCTCACCTTGGTTAATATGCTCTTTGAAACCGTGGGTGATCCGGAATGGAACGCCCCCCTTTTAATCTTCGTCATGTTTCTGGGGGGTATCGTGGGCCTTTTCGCCCGCTCTGGCGCTGCCTTTTCCTTTGGTCGCTGGGCAGCAAAAAGGGTTACCAGCCGCACCGGCGCCATCTTTACCACCTGGCTACTGGGTGTTGCCATCTTTATGGATGACTACTTTAACTGCCTTACCGTGGGGACAATTATGCGCCCCCTGACGGACCAGTACAAAATATCCCGGGAGAAGCTGGCCTACATCATAGATTCCACCGCCGCTCCCGTCTGCATGATCATTCCCCTCTCCAGTTGGATTGCCTATGTTATCTCCCTTTTGGGGCCCCATTTTGCCGCGGTGGGCTACAACATGAACCCCTTCCAGGCCTTTCTTGCCATGATCCCCATGAACCTTTACTCCTGGCTGGCCCTCATCATGGTTCTCATGACGGGCCTCACCCGCCTGGAATTTGGCCCCATGGCCGCTGCCGAAAGGCGGTCCATAGAGCAGGGTATCCTCTACGATTTAAGCAAGGGTACCCCTCCCGGCGATGACTTTGCCGAACCAGAAATTAAGGAACACAGCTCACCCATAGACCTTCTCCTTCCCGTTGTCATCCTCATTGTTACCGCCATTATAGGTTTTGCCTACACCGGCGGCCTCTTTGAGGGAGCCAGTCTTATGGAAGTACTGGAGGATATTGACTCTGCGCCGGCCCTGGCCTACGCCGGGATGTTCACCATCTTGGCCACCGTGGCCTTCTACGCCGCCCGGCGGGTACTTAGCATTGAAGATTCCATGGATGCCCTTATCCAGGGTTTCAAATCCATGATCGTAGCCTTTAGTATCCTCATCTTGGCCTGGACCATTGGCGACATTACCAGTGAATTGGGAACCGGGGCCTATGTAACCGGTATAATGGAAGGGAATTATCCCGTCTGGGCCGTGCCGGCCACGGTGTTTGTGGTCTCCTGCCTCATTTCCTTCTCTACCGGTACATCTTGGGGAACCATGGGGATTATGATTCCCATTGTCGTGCCCCTCATGGCCGTTATTGAACCGGGCCTGATGTTGATCAGCCTGGCCGCCGTCTTGTCGGGAGCCACCTTTGGCGACCATTGCTCTCCCATTTCTGATACCACCATCATGTCTTCCACCGGGGCTGGCTGCCATCACATTGACCATGTGAATACCCAGCTGCCCTATGCCCTTACCGGTGGTCTGGTTTCTCTGGTGGGATTCCTCATCGGGGGCTTTATTCCCAACGGGATTTTGGTACTCCTCCTTAGTGTGGCCCTCCTCTTCGGTGTTATTAAGGTTGCCAGCGGCCTTTGGGGTGTCGATGTCCCCACCCATCTGGCGGAAACAGCCGCCACTGGTGAAAAATAAACCCATCCACTCCCTTCTTCCCCTAGGAGCGAGCATTGCCTCGCTCCTTTTTATATGGGCCCAGCGGGGCGGTACAGGGACCGCCCCCTACGGGTTTTAACGCCAATTGCCGGGTAAATGGGGGGGTCCCGTCGCAATTCGTACGGGCCGACCCCTGTGTCGGCCCGCGTCCCCGTCCCGTCCCCGTCGGATCCTGGCGTTATTCACCGGGTAAACCGTTTCGGGGCGGTACAGGGACCGCCCCCTACGGGTTTTAACGTCAATTACCGGGTAAT
>JAAYSG010000048.1 GCA_012518435.1 Bacillota bacterium | reverse complement strand
CCAGCATATCCTCCTGTGATATTCCCCCCCTTCTCGGCAGAAAACCCCCCTAACCCGCGGCAAATGGCCATTTTAGACCAGTCCTCCGCAGATTATCTGCAAAGTTGTCAATTGGGGGTATTGAAAAACCAAGACAAAGGGGACAAAGGGAATGACAAGGGAAGACAAAATCGCCATCCCCCGCGAAGATACAAAAAAACTAAGGGGATGGCAATTTGGGCGGCACCAATTTCACAATTTACTTTAACCCCAGGCCACTTATACACTCCTTCATAAGGGCCCCTATCTCCCCCGCAGTGCTCATGCCCAAGGCCTGGGCAGCCAACCTTTGGGCATCACCGTAGGACAGAGAGCGAATTATCTCCTTTACCGCCAACAGGGACCCAGCCCCCATGCTAAATTCATCCAAGCCCAACCCTAAGAGAAGGGGGACAGCCCAAAGATCACCGGCCATCTCACCACACATGGCCACCTCAATCCCGGCAGCCTGCCCAGCGGCAATAACCTGCTGCACCAGCCTTAATACCCCCGGATGAAAAGCCTGGAAAAGGTGGCTGACCCGCTCATTACCCCTATCCACGGCCAGGCTATACTGGATCAGATCATTGGTGCCAATGCTAAAAAAATCCACCTCCTGGGCCAGGACATCGGATAGGAGGGCGGCTCCGGGGGTCTCAATCATAATTCCCACCTTTAGCTGCCCATCATAGGCCAAACCCCGGCCAGCCAAATCCGCCGCCGTCTCCCGGAGCAAGGCCTTGGCCCGGCGGATCTCCTCAAGGTTGGTGATCATGGGGAGCATCAGGCGGACCTTACCGTAGGCACTGGCCCTTAGGATGGCGGCCAGCTGGGTTCGGAAAACCTCCGGCTGGTCCAGGCAGTAACGGATGGCCCGCCAGCCCAAAAATGGGTTCAATTCCCGCGGCAACCCCAGATGGGGAACCTCCTTGTCCCCCCCGATGTCCAGGCTCCGGATGGTCACCGGGTGGGGGGCCATACCCTCCAGCACCTCCTTATAAGCCCGAAACTGCTCCTCCTCCCCTGGGGAAGAATCCCGGTCCAGGTATAAAAATTCCGTGCGAAAGAGGCCAATTCCCTCGGCATTAACCTCCCGCACCGGCCCCAGGTCGGCGGGGGAGCCAATATTGGCCAAGAGCCTTACCCTCCGCCCATCAGGGGTTTGGGCAGGTAGCTCCCTGAGAGAATTTAGGTGACGCCGCCGTTCCCGGTATGCCCTTTCCCTTTCCCGCAGACGTTCCCAGTCCTCCTCCCGCGGATTCAAAACCACCTCGCCCCTGGTCCCATCCACTATGGCCTCCTGGGCCTGGGCCAAATTTACCCCATGGCCCTCTCCCAGCCCCACCACCGCCGGTATCCCCAGGGAGCGGGCCATAATGGCAGCATGGGAGGTTCGCCCCCCGGCTGCCGTGGCAAAGGCCAAAACCTGCCCCGGCTCCAGCTGGGCCGTTTTCGAAGGGGTAAGATCCGGGGCCAAAACTACCACCGCCTCCCTTATATCCCCCAGGTTGGTATGGGGCACCCCTAGGAAATTGCCCAGGATGCGTTTTCCCACATCCTCCACATCCGCCGCCCGTTCCCGTAGGTATTCATCCTCCAACTGGGCCAACATTTCCACCAGTTCCCGGACCACCGCAAAAATGGCCTGGGCCCCGTTAACCCCATTGCGAATCCGCGCTTCCACTTCCCCCACCAGGGCCGGATCCAAGAGCACCAGCCGATGGGCGGCAAAGATGGCTGCCTTATCGGCATCCACCTCCTCCTCCACCCGCTCCTGGAGCTCCTCCAGCTGCCCATCGGTTTTTTCCAGGGCCCGCTGGAAGGCGGCCAGTTCCGCCTCCACCTCCCCAGCCCCAATGCTGTGCTGGGGCAGGTGAAATTCATCTCTTTTTAAATAATACACCCGCCCACCGGCAATACCCGGCGAGGCCGCAGTTCCCTTTAGAATAAGGGTATCCGACTTTTTTTCCATGGCTCCTCCCTCCAGCGAAAATTTCCCAAGACCCCGACTCAGGCAGAAGGAAAATATAAAAAAAGATGGCCCAGGCGCCGCACCCTCCGACTGCCTGGGCCAAGTCTCCCCGCCTAAAACTGGGTTAGGCCCGGAGTATCTGCCGGGGCATCCAACAACTCCTTCAGTTCTTCATCTAATTTCAAGAGGGTCACCGAAAATCCAGCCATTTCCAGGGAGGTCATGTAGTCCCCCACATAGGTCCGGTGGACCTTGATATCCGCTTCCTTGAGCATCTCACTTACCTTGCGGTTTAGCAAGAGGAGCTCCATCTGGGGAGTAGCACCCATCCCATTGACCATAACCGCCACTTCATCCCCTGCCTTGTAGGGAAGATCCTCCAGGACCTTTTCCATCATATGGGCCACAATCTCATCGGCAGCCTTCAATTCTTCCCGGTGGGTTCCCGGCTCACCGTGGATCCCGATTCCCATCTCAATTTCATTCTCTTCCAAGGTAAATGTGGGTTTGCCCGCCGCCGGCACCGTACAGGGCGTTAGGGCCATCCCCATGGTCCGCACATTGGCAATTACCTTCTCCGCCACTGCCTTAACCTCGGCCAGGTTGCCGCCGGCCGCGGCCTTGGCCCCGGCAATTTTATGGACAAATACCGTCCCGGCCACACCCCGCCGACCGGTGGTGTAAAGGCTGTCTTGCACAGCAACATCATCATTTACTACTACAAAGTCAACCTCAATATCCTCCGCCTCGGCCATTTCGCCGGCCATTTCAAAGTTCATCACATCACCGGTATAGTTCTTAATAATCATTAGAACACCGGCTCCACCGTCTATGGCCTTAATCCCGGCAAAGATCTGGTCCGGGGTGGGCGAGGTAAAAACCGCTCCGGCCACACCGGCATCCAGCATCCCCTGCCCCACAAAGCCAGCATGGGTAGGTTCGTGGCCGCTGCCGCCACCGCTGATAAGGCCCACCTTGCCCTTGATGGGGGCATCCACCCGCACCATAACCTGCAGATCGGGGCTAAGACGCTTCATATACTGTGGATACGCCGCTTCCATCCCATCCAGCATTTCGTCGACAACAGCATCCACATCATTAATCAGCTTTTTCACTAAAAACCCTCCTTTTTAGGACGCAAATTCCTTCCCCACTCCCTGCGCCGCTCCTTCTTATCACCCCTCCCTTACTGACAAAATCTCCCCCAAACCCTTGTTACTGGCTGGCTAGGCAGCCACTCCAATATTCCACCTGGCTGATTATTCCGTCTATATTCCTATTTCGCTGAAAGAACATCCTTCTCCTGCCCTGGCCTGAAAGTAATTTCCCAATATTCCCCTTTATCCTTGTTTTTCCAAGAGTAGATCCTTGGTCTGCCCCAAGACATAGCGAGATGAGCCACCCTTTTTGGTTATCTCCTCCTGGGGTACCCCCAACTCCCTACTGAGGATGGCCATCATCCGGGGGGTACAAAAACCGGCCTGGCAACGGCCCATTCCGGCCCGGGTCCGGCGTTTTATGGCGTCTATATTTGTGGCGGGTATGGGGCTGTGAATGGCCCGCACAATCTCCGCCTCTGTAACCGTCTCACACCGGCAGACAATCCGGCCATAGGCCGGGTCCTGGGCAATGGCCTCCCGTCTTTCCTGGGGGCTCATGTTTTCAAATTGGGGTATACCCCGGCGCACGGGCTTAAAGGAAGGTTTGGCCTTTAACTCCAATCCCTCCTCCCGCAGGGTATCCTTAATAAACACAGCAATGGCCGGGGCAGCCGTCAAACCCGGAGACTGGATGCCGGCGGCGTTAATAAAACCCTTTACAGAGGGAATGGGACCCAAGATAAAGTCATTCCCGGGGCTGGCCACCGTGCGCAGGCCAGCAAAGTTAATAATCCATTCCCGTAGGGGTAAGTCCGGCATGGTGTCCAAGGCCCCCCGCAGGACCTCATCCAGGCCATCCACCGTGGTGGATGTATCATCCTTATCCTCTATATTCTGAGCATTGGGGCCAATAAGGAGGTTGCCATCCACGGTGGGTGTGACCAGAATACCCTTGGAAACCTCGGTGGGAACTGGGAAGAGGGGATGGTTGGCCAACTTGCCGAAACGCTTATCAAAGAGGTAGTATTCACCCTTGCGGGGAATAATGTGAAAATCATCCTGCCCCACCAGGCGGGCAATCTCATCGGAATGAAGGCCGGCGGCATTGACCACAAAGGGGGTATTGATCCTAAGCTCCGGGGTAACCACCTGCCTTACCTGGCCATCCCGCACCACAATGTCTGTTACCCTTTGGGAAAGAAAAACCCGGGCCCCATTTTCCACGGCATTTTCCGCCAGGGCAATTGTTAAACCATAGGGGCAGACAATCCCGGCCCCGGGGGCATAGAGGGCACCCGCCGCCTTGGGGTTAATATGGGGTTCCATCTCCAAAAGGCGTCTAGGACCAATTATCTCCAGGTCGGGAACTCCATTTTCCTTCCCGCGCTCCAGCAAAACCTCCAAATGCTCCATCTTGTCCTTGGCAGTGGCCACCACCAGGGTACCATTCATCTTGAGGGAAACATCCAGTTCAGCACACATCTCTTCAAAGTACTTTACACCAAGAACATTGAATTTGGCCTTGAGGGTCCCCGGCTGGGCATCAAAGCCGGCGTGGACAATCCCCGTATTGGCCTTGGTGGAACCCCCGCCGCTAACATCGGCCTCCTTTTCCAGCACAACCACATTCAGATGGTGGCGGGATAATTCCCGAGCAATTGCAGCACCAATAACACCCGCCCCGACAATAACTACATCTGCCTCTAATGTTTGCATACCCCCAACTCCCTTCTACAATAACAGGCAAGAGCGGAAGGAGAGCCACATCCAGGGAAAGACAATGGGCATCCACCGGAAATCATCACGGCATAGGCCCCCCTTCCCCTCTGATGTGGCTCTCTCCCTTTACACCGCCAGTATCCCAACCATTAGTATATGAATTTTACCCCTTTATTAGTAACAGCTATTCTCCTGGTGCAGTTTTAGTCCTCCGCCCAGTCCCGGGAGCGCTCCACGGCACGCTTCCAGCCGGCATAGAGTTTTTCCCTTTCCTCTTCAGCCAGCTTGGGTTCAAATTCCTTGTCAACCTGCCACTTGGCAGCAATTTCCTCCAGGCTATCCCAGTAGCCCACAGCCAAGCCAGCCAGGTAGGCCGCACCCAAGGCGGTGGTTTCCGTCACCACCGGGCGGTGGCAGGGGACACCCAAAATATCCGCCTGGAATTCCATGAGGAAGTTGTTGGCCACTGCCCCACCGTCCACCTTAAGGGCCTTGAGATCAACACCGGAATCCTCCGTCATGGCTTCCAAAACATCCCTGGTCTGATAGGCAATGGATTCCAAGGTGGCCCGTACCAAGTGTTCCCGCTTGGCACCCCTGGTCAAGCCCACGATGGTACCCCGGGCATACATATCCCAGTAGGGAGCACCCAAGCCCACAAAGGCCGGTACCATGTAGACACCTGCGGTATTTTCCACTGCCCGGGCATATTCCTCCGATTGGGCAGCATTGTCAATGATACGCAGTTCATCCCGCAGCCACTGAATGGCAGCCCCGGTGATAAAAATACTGCCTTCCAAGGCATACTTAACTTCTCCATCCACACCATAGGCAATGGTGGTGAGGAGACCGGTTTCCGAAGGAACTGCCTTATCACCGGTATTCATGAGCATAAAGCAGCCGGTTCCATAGGTATTTTTGGCCATGCCGGGCTCAAAGCAAGCCTGACCAAAGAGGGCCGCCTGCTGGTCACCGGCATCCCCGGCAATGGGCACCTCAGCCCCAAAAACGGCAGCATCGGTCTTGCCGTAGACATGGCTAGAAGGTAGTGCCTCGGGCAGCATAACCCGGGGTATGTTGAGTTCCTTGAGGATATCATCATCCCAATCCAAATCATGAATATTATAAATCATAGTCCGGGAAGCATTGGAATAATCGGTGGTATGGGTTTTGCCGCCGGTGAGCTTCCAAATCAGCCAAGTATCAATGTTGCCAAAGAGGAGATCTCCCTTCTCCGCCTTTTCCCTAATTCCCGGTACATTGTCCAGGATCCAGGCAATTTTGGTCCCGGAGAAATAGGCATCGACAACCAGGCCAGTTTTATCCTTAATGGAATCGGCCAAGCCCCGGGCCTTGAGATCATCACATATGGGGGCCGTACGCCGGCACTGCCAGACAATGGCATTGTAAACGGGCTCACCGGTATTCTTATCCCAAACAACGGTGGTTTCCCTCTGGTTTGTGATCCCAATGGCTGCGATTTGTTCCGGCTTAACATTTGCCTTTTCCAAGGCCTCCTTGGCGGTTTCCAGCTGGGTGGACCAAATTTCCAAGGGATCGTGCTCAACCCAGCCCGGTTTGGGGTAAATCTGGGTGAATTCCTTTTGGGCAACGGCCACGACGGAGCCCGCTTGGTCAAAAATTATCGTCCTTGAGCTGGTAGTCCCCTGGTCCAAAGCCATAATATACTTTTGAGCCATGAACAAGACCTCCTTATAATTTAATTTTCCCCCTATTCTTAGAGCCTAAAAATCGCCCCCAAGCCCACCTCCCTTGCATCAATTTATAGCCTCCACCTTCCGCAGAAAAGACACAAGAAAATACCCCTTGGCACTTCATTTCTCCGGGGCCAAGATAGCAACATTCCCCCTAGGATACCCGCTCCCCTATTTTAAATTCCTTACCCGCCAAAAGGCGTTTAATATTATCCTGATGCCTGTAGACCACATGGCCACCGGCCACAAGGGCAAAGAGGTAATAGGCCGGAGGCAATTTCAAAAGGAAGACAATTAAAATGGAACTGAGGGCAGCTATCATGGAGGCCAGGGAAATATACCTGGTCAAAGCCACCACCAAGATCCAGACCCCCACCATAATAGCCCCCATGGGAAGTGATAAAATTAGGGCCGACCCCATGGTGGTGGCCACCCCCTTCCCGCCTTTAAACATTAGGTAAAGGGGATAGGTCTGGCCAAAAATTGCAGCCAAGGTACCCACAACCATGGCCGTGGGTGTACCAACCAAAAATAGTCCCAGGCATCCCCCCAGGATACCCTTACCGCCATCCCCAATGAGGGTTATCACCGCCGCCGTCGGGCCCAAAACCCGCAGGGCATTGGAAGTACCTATATTACGACTGCCGTATTTGCGCAGATCCTTCCCCCAAAATCTGCTGACAAGCAAACCAACGGGAATCGAGCCAATCAAATAAGAAATTACAAAGGTTGCCACCAGTCCGCCCATCTGCATTCCTCCTTAGGCGTTCTAGTTAAACCACAACTTTCTCCACCTCTAGCGGGCTGCTCTAGCAATTATTATAAGCAACCAATAACTATCATATTCTCCCTGGGCTGCCACTATCCCCAATTTTTAGAATAATCTACCTGCTACTATAGATATTCACCATGTGAGGGGGAAATCCTTCCCCTCCGGGGGGAAAGGTGGTGTTATTTTTTTCACAATCTTGAAAAAAGGGAATAGTTTTGGAAATGCGGCAGTGGCCACCACTGCCGCATTTTACCCTAGCGATAAGAAAACCGTAGCCGCCGCACCAGCCCCTCCAGCCGCTGGAGAAGGTTATGGGCCAGAAGGGTATACAAAGGTACTTCCACCGCCACTGTGATAAGGCGGGGGGGAATTATAAGCTGATAGGGAAAAGCAAAGAGAATGTGTTGAAAGTAGGGTACCAGAACAAGGGCTGTGATAATTTCGCCACCCAAAATGGCCAGGAGCAGGGAGGAAAATCCCGGTTTTTCCGTGCGCCGGATAATTTGCAAAAATAAAGCCGGCAATATCCCCGTCAAAGCGGCCGTCAGGGTGAAGTGGGGCATATAGCCCCCCATGGGGCTCATGATAAAGCCAATAATATCCGTCAGGGCTCCGACAATTCCACCGGCTACGGGGCCAAAAAGCAAGCCGGCGAAAATAAGGGGGAAACCACCCAAGCCAATCCGAATGCTTTCTATTCCCATGACCGTCAACCTAATACTGGCAAAACGGGTGAGAATTACCCCCAGGGCAATGAAAAAAGCCAGGTACACCATTCCCCTAATGGACATGCGCATATGTGGGCACCTCCTTTCCCCTTGGTTTGGCAGTTTACCACACCAAGGAGAAAGCGGCTTCCCTCCCCTGATGTGGCAGTAGACGCGGTACGGCACCGCGGGCCCTTAGGGCCCTTCGTCCAAAGGCAACGTCCCATCCCTTGGCACTTGACGCGCAGCACCTACTCTGCCGATAGTAATCTATTCAAGACAAAAAGGGGAAATCCTCCCAGAGTTTCCCCCTTATTGGTGGCCACATCCTTACTTCTTTATCGGGACCATGCCCTAGACCACTAGCTCCTTGGCCAGAACATTTACCCGAAGAACGGTGAGGCCGGTAAAATATTGAATTCTCTCCTGTACCCTTTCCTGGACCAGGTAAAGGAGGGGCCGCAGCCGCTGGCCGTAAAGCACCTGTACCTCCAAATCTATGATGACCCCATCATTTTTCTGCACATGGATACGGGTTTTCACCGCCCGGCCCACACCGGGAATCTCGGCCAAAATATTATTTAAGAGGGTCCTAATGGCGGCATCGGCGATAAAGAGCTTGCCCACATAGCTAAAGGCGGGCCGAACCAGGGACTTCTCCCCAACCCTCTGGTGTTTGGCATCAGGGCGGCGGGCAAAAAAAACCTGCAGGGGATCAACCATAAAACCGGGAAATCTCTTCTTAACCTCTATGGTGGGAACGGGGATCACATGTTTACCCTCCCGCCGGCGGGTCTCCCGGGCCTGGGCAATTTCAGCCGCCGAGGCAATATCCTCAATCCTAATAACCTTTGTGGGTTGGGGCAAGCAGAGGCGGGTCAAGATCCGCTGGATCATTTTAGCGGATGTACTGATGACCAGGACCCTTTCCGGGGCCAGTTCCGAAAGCCCCTCCCTAACTTCCCTGGTCTGTTCATCATCCACAAAGATGGCCCGGCGGACGGCCTGGAGCCGGGTGGGTTCCCTTTTGGCCGACTTACCCGCCACTATCCGGCTATCCTTAATGAGCAGGCCATCATCAATAACCACATCTATCTCGTTTTCCTGGGCCACCATCAGGGCCCGGTGGCTCTTCCCGGTACCACTGGGACCAATAAGAACATAAACTTCCACCTTCTCCCCTCCCCAAGGGTAAAAAAATTAAAGGATAGCCGGCCGCTATCCCCTTACAATTCTATCAGCCCCAGGCTAATCTGGAGCCCCACATCAATTTTACCCATTATTTCCCCCTCCAGGTGGCCGATCCTGGTTTTGAGGCGGTGCTTATCAATGGTGCGAATCTGCTCCAAAAGGATAACGGAATTCTTTTCCAGCCCCAGGCTGCTGGCACTAACTTCAATGTGGGTGGGGAGTTTTGCCTTCTCAATCTGGGAGGTGATGGCGGCAATTATGGTGGTGGGGCTGTAGCGGTTGCCGATATCATTTTGGATAACTATAACGGGCCGCACCCCCCCCTGTTCGGAGCCGACCACCGGGCTTAGATCCGCATAGAATATATCCCCACGGTGAACATTCATGATCAGCTCTCACACTCCGCCAGGTAGTTTTCACTTTTTCTTATTGCCAGTTCAAAACCCTCTTCCGCCAACTGAAGATTGAGGTTTGCCATTTCGAGGTATCCCTGCTTCAGGCGTTCCCGCAGGGTTCGCTTCTTCCGCTCCTCAATAAAACGCTGCAGTGCCTCCCGTACCAGCTCACTCCTGTTGCTACCCGCCTCCAGGGCCACCAGGCCGTCGAATTCCCGCAGGAGGTTTGCCGGCACACTGATCATGATTCGCTTGTACTCTGCCACCTCATAGGCACCTCCAATGTATATGGGCATATGGCTGAAAAGCTACCTACTATTATATAACCTTGCCCATTGTGCTGTCAAGATTTTACAAAGGACTCCCCTGCCAAATAATACCAGTGGTGAGGTTTAGTGGTTGCCTCAGGAAAGGATTTTAGGGAAGGGCAAGGCAAACTCTCCCCTCCCCAGGGCCCGCTGGGCAGTGGGAAGGTATTCAACCACATCCCCGGCCAGCATCCCCATCTCCCCCTTCTCAGCGGCCGCCAGGTCACCGGCCATGCCATGGAGAAAGGTTCCACCGACGGCAGCCCAAAAGGGAGAGAAACCTTGCCCAATTAACCCGGCAAGGAGGCCGGTCAAAACGTCCCCCGTCCCCCCGCTGGCCAGGCCCGGGTTCCCCGTGGGGTTAAGGGCAGTTGCACCATTGGGAGCGGCGATAATGGTCCGGGCACCCTTGAGAACAAGGATCACACCCCATTCGGCCGCCTTTTGCCTTGCCAACTCCAAGGGCTGGGCCTGGACAGCCTCCACCGTCAGCCCGCAGAGGCCGGCCATTTCTCCAAGGTGGGGGGTAATAACCACCGGCCCCGGAATTTTTGTTAAGATCTCCACCCGGCCCCTTATGGCGGCCAGGCCATCGGCATCCAGCACCAGGGGCACGGTAACTTGCGGCAGGAGGGAGCGGACTAAAGCCGCAGTATCCTCCCCCCGGCCCAGACCCGGCCCCAGGGCCAAGACATGGGCTTCGGCCAAAAGCCGCAAAAGGTCTCCCTTGGCCCCCCAGCCCAGACAAGTGGCGGTGGCCTGGCCCAGGGGATGGCTCATGCCCTCAACAATTTGGCTGGCCACAATGGGCTGTATGCCGGCGGGAACCGCCAAGGTTACCAACCCAGCACCCCCCCGCAAGGCCCCCCTGCCGGCTAAAACCGCAGCCCCCGTCATCCCCTGGGAACCCGCCACCACCAAGACTCGGCCATAGGTCCCCTTGTGGCTTACCCGGGGCCGGGGGGATAGAAGGGGAGCTAGGCGCTCCGGAGTGGTGAGGAAGATCCCCGGCTCCGGCAGGGGAGCGCCGGGGGGCATCCCTATCTCCGCCACCCACAGGCGGCCCACATACTCCGCCCCGGGATAAAGGCAAAGGCCGATCTTGGGTAAATCCAGGGTAATGGTATCCTGGGCCCTCACAAGGGGCCCGGGGCAAGCACCAGTATCGGCAACTAGGCCGGAAGGGACATCCACCGCCAAAATGGGCCTCCCACACCCATTGAGAAAGGAAATTGCCTCCGCCTCCAAGCCCTTGGCCGGCCCGGAAAGGCCAGTACCCAGGATGGCATCGAGCATGAGGTTAACTTCGTTCCGGCGGTCCATTAATCCTGCCAGCTGGCCACCGGCATTTATTTCCAGCAAGGGCAATCCCAACCTACGGCAAATCTTTAGGTTTTTTGCCGCAGCAGCCCCCATCCCTTCCCCCGGGTTCAGAAGAAACACCACCACCGCCACCCCAGCCTTTAGTAAGTAGCGGGCGGCCACCAAACCATCACCGCCGTTATTTCCCCGGCCGGCAAAGATCCACACCTTCTTTCCCCGGGAAGGGCCCAAAATGTGTTGGGCCAGGGCAGCAACCTGCCGGCCGGCATTCTCCATCAACACCATTTTCGGCAGGCCCACCTCCTCCACGGCCCACCGATCCCGCTCCCTCATTTCCCCTCCGGTGAGAAGCCACACCACTATCACTCCCTTCCTTGGGCCACAGCCTGGGCCAGGGCATACCCCCTGGTATGGGAGAGGCTAAGAAGAATTTCTTCAATACCCCTTTTTCGAGCCAATTCCCTGGCCTTAGGACCCAGGAGCACCAGGGGTTGGCCCCCATCCCCCTTAAGGATCTCCACTTCCCGCCAGGGAATCTGACGCCAGCCACACCCCAGGGCCTTAAAAACCGCCTCCTTGGCTGCAAAGCGGGCCGCCAGGGAGGCATATCTGAGTTTCCCGCCTCCCAGGCAATATTCCCACTCCCCCGGGGTAAAGATCCGCCGGCGAAAACCCTCCCGACGCCTAGTAACTGCCTTCCGGATCCTAGCCACTTCAATAAGATCAACGCCAATACCCTTGATGATCACGACAAACCCCCATTTTTTGCTTAAAGGGGCAGCCCCAAGGGGCCGCCCCAAATAATTAAGAAGATACCTTCACTGTCCCACTGCGGCAGCCCCCCGACCGCCCATTTGCCGACCCCTTATCAGTCCAGGAGGGGACAGATGACAATTCCCAACAGGCCCGGGCCGGCATGGACCCCCATAACCGGGCCCAGGGAACCCGACACCAATTCCACAACATTGGCCAGTTCCTCCACCTTTTTCACCAGATAGGCCGCCTCCTCCGGGCAAGCGCCATGCATGACAGCCACCCGGCACCTTTGCCTTGCAATAAATTCCCTGGCAATGTTAAAGAGCTCGTCTATGGAGCGCCTCCGCCCCCGAATCTTTTTATAGGTGTAGTAAACCCCTTCCTCATTGATGGCAATGATGGGCTTGACATTCAAAAACTGTCCCAGAGTTGCTGAAACCCTCCCTATTCTGCCCCCCCGTTGGAGGTACTTTAGGGTGCCCACAACGAAAAAAACCCTTGATTTCTCCACCAGTTCCCGGGCCCTTTCCACCAGCTGGGCAAAGGGGACCTTTTCCCCCAGCCAGCGGCCCGCCTCCTGTACTATGTAACCCAATCCCATGGATAAGGAGCGGGAATCTATAACCTCCACCACCAGATCCTTAAAGTCCCGGCTCACCATCCTCACCATTTCCGCCGTTCCGCTAAGCCCCGAGGAGATATGGACCGCCAGGACATGGGTAAAGCCCTGGTCCCGTAGCCGGGCCAACATCTCTTGGGCCTCAAAGGGGGTGGGAACCGAAGTTTTTGGGCTTTCTTCATCAATGGTAGCATAGATTTCCTCCGGGGTAATATCAACCCCATCCTGGTACTGCCGATCGGCATAGACCACCTTTAAGGGCAAGACATTAATTCCATACTTGGCAATCACTTCCGCATCCAAGTCACTGGTGCTGTCGGTTAAGAGGGCAATTTTTTCAGACAACTCGTCACCCCTTTAATTAAATCTTCGGCAAAACCCTTCCGATTGTTTCCCTAAAGATATCATTTACCAGCGGAGGGGTCAATAGAAATCGGGGGATTTATAAAAAGTGTCGAATTATTGCCAGCCAAGATGAAAGGCCGGCACCCTTGGTGCCGGCCCGGGACATAAAGACCCAATGAGCCTGATATTTCTGCCGCGGCGAAACTATTTGGCCCTCTTTGCCCTAACAGCGCGGGATTTATGCACGTTTACTTTACCCGCCACCTGCCGACAAAGGGAATATAACTCTAGACGCTTGCCCATCTCCTTTGCAGTTACTGCCTTCCCAGACATGCTCATAACCTCCCGTTGGGCTTTCTCTACCTAGAGTATGCCCAGATATGCCGGGAGTAAACATATAAAAGGCAATTATTGCCATTATTTACCTCCCTGGGGTTGCCACCTTCCCCACCCCTTGCCAACTGTAGACCGGACCAGTGGGGGATAGGGTGAGAAGAAGGTAAGGAAAATCATTGACAGAGGTTACCGGGGGCAGTCCCAGGTACAGCACCCCCTCCTCCAGGCGCCAATAAGGGTCTGCACCCGCCGGCAGGCCGCCACAGAGGACCCAGACGTCCTGCCCGTTATTTTCTTGCTGTTCCCGCAGATACTGCCGCAGGAGGGCCGCCTCGGCCCTGTTGTTAAAGCCTAGGCCGGGGACATCCCCCTTATAGGGGGGCCTATTGGAGAAAACCAAGAGGGGAAGGTCGGCGGGAACCCGGCCCAATTCTTGTTGCAGGTAGGGCCACTGCTGAAAGTTGGTCTCCCGCAACCCACCCAGGCCTGCCTCCAGGTGGAGGGAGGAAAAATCCTGACTCCGAAAAGAAGTGGGGAAGGCTCCACTGGGTAGTAGCGGGGAGGGGCTTTCATCCTTCCCCGGCAAGGGATCCGTGCTTATGATGTAGCTGGCGCCCCAGGCCTCCTTTTTGGCCTGCAGGGCCCTGGCCACAGCCCCCTTATCCAAGGTGGAGCTTATATTGCCCACTACAATTAGCCTGGTACCAGAGGGGAATTCTTCCCCTGCCAGGGCTTGGGGGGGCTCCCTTGGCTCCTCAATCTGGGGCAGGAGCTCATCGGCCCAAGATAAAGGCCTTTCCTCCTGGAGGTCAGCAAGATAGATGGTGCCCTTTTCTCCCCGGGCCCCATCCGGTTCCACCAAGTAGACCCGCGTCAGTGTCAGGGGCCGGGGGGCGGTGCTGGGGAGGTTAGACCGCACATAACGCCATCCTTGCCAATCCAAGCGGCGGGCAAAGTCCAGGGGAACAAGCAGCCCCTCCCCATCCTTCAGCTGCCCCCGCAGATAGTGACCACTACCATCGCCATAGACCCACAAGCCCACCGACTGGCTATCCTTTTTCAGTTGCAGGCCCTCTTCCCCCAAAACCACATAGGCGGCCCGGGTGGCATCCCCCTTGGGGGTAAGGTCATAATTCAAGGCCAGGACGGTGCTTTCTTCCCGGCCAGTTAGGGGTTCCGGTGGTTTACTGTAGCCGATGCCCCCCGGGAGGCCCTGGGGCCAGCTGAGAAAACTTACATCCCCCTTAGAGGTCAAGGGGTTTAGGGTAGATGCCTCCCGGCCCACTAGGACCTGGGCCCCGGCCACGGCCTGGCCCAGGCGGGCGATAACAGCACCAGATGCCGGGTTCTTGGCGGCCCGGAGGAGACCGGCGGCCATGGTACCCACTTCACCCCGCACCTCATAGCTGGCATCAGTATTTTCCACCACGGCCTTGTACCCCCGGGCATCCAGGGCGGTAAGGGTAAAACTTTTTTCTTCGCCGGGTTCCATACTTATCTTCTCCGGGGTCAGGCTGAGCCGAACCGCCGGGCCAATGACCCTGAGCCTTAATTCCCCCGCCAAATCCCCCAGCCGCACCTTAATCAAACCCCTGCCCATTTTCTGGGGCTGAAAGACCCCCTCAACCACCTGCCCCAGTTCCCGGGGAACCACCTCATAGGTGGGTTGACCCGGGGGGAGGGGAACCGGGTTGTAGGCTGCGTCATAGGCCCGAAGCTGAAGGCGGCGGGTACCATTGAGGACTACATTTTCATCGGCGGCGGAAATTAAAAGGCCCACCGCCGGTCCCGCAGTCCGGCTGGTAAACAGGCCCAAGCCATTGGGGATCTTGCGCAGGCTGCCCCCGGGCGGTACATTTTTCACCACCCCTTCTTCATAACCCAAGGGCCGGGAGATAAGGGTTGTGGAACCACCACCATCAAAGTTGATGGCTTCCCAGGCCCCCAAATCCAATAAAACCCTGGCCAGTTCCTCCTGGGTCAGGCCCCGGCTTTCATCCTGACGGCCATCAACAGCCACCAGGTAAAGGGTCTTTCCGTCGGCGGAAACACCGGCCGCACTGCGGGGATGCCGACCGGGGACATCATGGCCAGCGGGAACAATTTTTCCCCCCCGCAGCAGGATAGCGCCACCCCCCAGGGCCAGCCTGTAATTATTCCCGTCAGGTTTAGTGCTATAGCTGTATTCAATGGTGTCACCCGGGGCAAAACGCCGCAGGTGTTCGGCGGCCCCACCCCCGGCCACCAGGGCAAAACCTGCCCCGCTGGGAATGGGCTGTTCCCCTTCCGCCGACAGCCGGACCACAGTGGAACCTAGCCCAATGAGGGTTACAGACCCAGGGGGTGTGGCCGGACTTGTTCTGCCCCAGTCGGGTGTATAGAGGATGGGCCAGGCATAATCGGTACCCGGTTTGTTGACACCGGCTAGAGGCAGGGGGCCTTGGCCCGGTATCTGGACACAGCCTTCACCCCGCCAGTTGGCCAATTCTATTTTCCCATCCTTGGTCAGGGCAAAAACCCCCATATGGGCATTGCCCGGGCTGGCCAAAAGCCTACCCTCCCGCCCCATGGGGCCCACCGGCACCGAATAACCACCCTCTTGGTAGAAAAAGTCCCCATTTAGGGCCGCCACCGCCCCCCTCTCCCTGGCCATCTGGAGCAAGGAGCGGGGGGTTGCCAGCTCTTCTTCATTGTATAAAAGATCCAACTTTACATGGGGATCGGCCAGATCAACCTCTATGACATGGAGGCGCAGCCACCCCTCCTGGCTAAACTGCCACTTCATTCGATAAGTAATTCCCCTGGCCACTGCCTCCGCCACATCCTCCTCATAGATAACGGCGGCGCTGGCCAAGGGCGCCATTAACCCCAATACCAAAAGAAAGACTAAAATTCCCGCTGTATATTTTACTATCCCCTGCTTTTCCATACAATACCTCCTTTGCTATTCCATCCCTTTCCTACCATATATTCGCCCCTTCTCCTGGTCCTTCCTCCCCTGTTTAGACGTAACAAGGGTGGTAGTTTGTTCCAGGTTCATTAGCCAATTTTCCCCCTGGTCGTTCTACACAATTTTCTCCCTGGGGTATTGACATTGCTCTCCCCCTGCTGCTAAACTAAGTTTAAGGTTAAAAGGACAGATGGGTGCCGTCTAGGGAAATGTCTAGGGATAAAAGGGAATGGGGTGCAAGGCCCCAGCGGTCCCGCCACTGTAACCGGGGAGCAAACCTGCGGCTAGGCCACTGTTTTTCATCCCCTGGAGGGGTAAGGAAAATGGGAAGGGGCAGGGGCGCGGTGATCCGGGAGCCAGGAAACCTGCCCATCTGGAGTAAGCCCTTGGGGGTACATACAGGGGATGATGGAAAAGTCCTCAGCTGATTTCAGCTGGGGACTTTTTTTCTGGGGCGGCGGCTGGGCAATGAAGTTCATCCATACCCCTTCCCCAAATTATCCCGCTTAAATGGCAACTTGCCCGTGGGACCGCCCCTTTGCCGCCGCCCAGCAATATACACACGGGAGGTTAATAGAATGGAAAAACTGCAGAAGGTCCTGGCCCAGATCAAGCCCATTGACCGGGAGGTGATGGCCAAGACTCAAAAGAGGCTGGATCAACTCACCAAACCCCCCGGCAGCCTGGGAGTATTGGAGGAAATTGCCTGCCGGGTGGCGGCCATTACCGGCCAAGTTTGCCCCAAGATACCCCGGAAAACCTGTATCTTGATGGCCGGAGATCACGGGGTGGTGGCGGAGGGGGTCAGTGCCTTTCCCCAGGAGGTTACCCCCCAGATGATAGCCAACTTTGCCCGGGGCGGAGCCGCCATGAATATCATTACCAACCATGTGGGCAGCGAATTAGTTTTGGTGGATGTGGGTGTGGCAGCCGATTTGCCGGACATGCCCGGCCTGCTAAAGCGAAAGGTAGCCTTTGGCACCGCCAATATGGCCCTGGGTCCGGCCCTGACCCGCCAGGAAGCCTTGGCTGCCATTAAGGTGGGAATTGAGGTGGTTGAAGAATGTATTGCCCGGGGTACCGGCCTGGTGGGCTTGGGGGAAATGGGCATTGGCAATACCACGCCCAGTTCAGCCATCATCGCCGCCTATACCGGGAAGCTGGCAGAAGTGGTGGGCCGGGGTACAGGTATGACCGCCAAGGGTTTAACCACCAAGGTCCGGGCCATCCAAAGGGCCTTGGCCGTCAACAAGCCCGATACCAGCGACCCCTTGGATGTCCTCCACAAGGTGGGCGGTTTGGAAATCGCCGCTTTAACTGGAGTAGTCTTGGGAGCCGCCGCCGGGGGAATTCCCGTCATCACCGACGGTTTTATCTCCACAGCCGCCGTCATCATCGCCACCCAGCTCTGCCCCACAGCCAAGGAATACCTTATCGCCTCCCATCTATCGGAGGAACCGGGGCATAGGATCATGCTAGACTTTGTCGGCCTAAAACCCATGCTCCTAATGAACATGCGGTTGGGGGAAGGCACAGGAGCTGCCCTGGCCATGGGCTTGGTGGATGTGGCCCTGAAAATTCTCGGGGGGATGGCAACCTTTGCCGAAGCCGCCGTTGATGGCGCCCTTTCCCGGGATTAACCCCCAATAACACCCCCGCTCCAGCCAAGGGATGGTAATCCTTTGCAAGCCCCAGGGATATTTGTTATAGTTTAAGCAGTTAGCGGAGGCAACATACCGTCCTTATTATTTAATTTAAATAAAGAAGGGGGTGTCAGACATGGATGCCCATGCCAAGGTACAGGCCCATCTGGACCAATATGATCTGGGCTTAAAGGTGATTGATCTAGAGGAGGATACGGCCACAGCCCAACTGGCGGCCCAGGCCCTGGGGGTAAAGGTGGGCCAAATCGCCAAATCCCTATTATTCAAAGTAGGGGAAGAATATGTCCTGGTGGTGGCGGCCGGGGATGTGCGCATAAAGGCTAACAAGCTAAAGGCGGCGGCGGGGGGAAAGGCCAAGATGGCCAGTTTCGCCGAGGTGGAAAAGGTGACGGGATACCCCGTGGGCGGGGTCTGTCCCTTTGCCCTGGCCAACCCCGTGCGCATCTTCCTGGATGAAAGCCTGGGCCAGTATGATGTGGTCTATACAGCGGCCGGGACAGCCCACTCCGCCCTGCCCATTACCCTGGACCAGTTGGCCCTTATCACTGAGGGGGAAATCGTCAATCTCACCTAGGGCAGTGCCCCAGGTCCCCCTTTAGGTAAATTCCACGGCGGGATGATCCACATCAAGCCAATATGTACTGACCTGCGCCCCGGTATGTTCAGTCAGCAAGGCGGCTAACTCCTCCCGGGCGGCCCGAACTTCTTCCTCACTAACGCCATAAAAACCATCGATGGGGAAAAGAATTGTCTTACTGGCGGGCTCTACCTTGGACCTTTCCCCCTGGCGCCAGACCCAGCGGCGGGTACAAATCTCCTCATCATCGGTGTAAACAACCTCCCCCGCCTCCACCCTTTCCCTTTCTTCCCCGCCAAAGGGCGTAAAAACCTCGCCACCGTTGGTGAAGCGGACCTGCATGTCCCCCTCAATTTTATCCAGGTCATGGGCCCCCATGGGGAGGACATACTTGAGGGAAAGGCTATTGACCAGATCCACCACCTTGTTGATGGAAGGAAACTGCGCCCTTTTGGCTATCCTCTTGGCCAAGGCCTCAATGGAGGGGGGGAAGCGGTTGGGGTTATAATCCAACTTGCGAAAGGCCTCCCGCCAAGCGGCGATACGGGGGTGGTGGCGCACATTGCTGCCCGCCAACTCCCGGTGGGTGGCCTCCACCTGGGCCATGAGCAGCTCCCGCAAGACCGCCGACTCCCCCTCATTATTGACATTCCGGGCCACCACCAAACCAAAGCAGAGCTCCGGGAATTGGGCAAATAGTTCCGAATCCACAGTAAAACCCAAGGAAATTACCTCCCTTTCCACTATTTTCATCCCATTATATCAGATCCAAAGGCCCTTTGGCCAAGGTGCCCACCCCCAAATTGCCATCAACACAAAAGGGCCCTCCTCCCAGGCCCCTTCCCAACCATCTCCCACCGGCGGGGAGTGTCCCCCCATCTTGTCAAAAATCAAACTGGAAGAATCCCCCCTTATATGGGTTAAGGAAGGAGCCGGCCCCGCACCACCAAGCGCAGGGGAGGTTTCCGGCTGTACTCACAGGTGATAAGGGTGATGAGCCCCTCCTCCCCCTCCGGCGCTTCCAAGACATAGGTATCCTCTGGTTTCACTATCAGCACCTCAAAAACCCGGTAGACATAGGTGGAATCGGCGGCAATAAACTTTATCTCATCTCCCACACCAAGCTCAGAGAGCCGATTGAAATGGCGGCCATAGGCCCGCATGTGGTGGCCGGCTATACAGTAGTTTCCCATCTCCCCCGGCCCAGCAGTCCCCTCCACGTGGGCCACGGATATATTTAAGTTTTCCTCCGTATCCCTTGGCAAAACCGGTATCTGCAGGTCAATCTTGTCAATGAACAAAATTCCCTCCATATTATCCCGTATATATTGCTCCCACTCCCAGTCCAGGGCCAGGGGCTCCTCCCCTTCCGGGTCTTCCCCCTCATCAACTTCCAGCGTCGCCCTTTCCCGCCATTCTAGCCACTCCATCAGCAACTGCCGCTGACGGTAATCATAGTAGCGGGCCCGCACAGTGGGGTAGGCCAGCAAACCCAAGCCGCCTAAAATCAGGAACACCGCCAAGAAGCGCCGCATATGTTTCCCGCTCCTTTCCCCCGGACCGACTGCGCCAAAAAAAAGGGACCATCCCCTTGGCCAAGGGAATCATTCCCCACTTTCTCCTCCTATTTCCATTTCATTATACCACAAGTCGGGGACGGGGTAACGGGACAAATTTGCCCGGGAAAACCGACAACAAATATTGTTCTTGCCAGCAAGGGCCCAACCCCTTTGCCCAGCCGCTGACCCCAGACCCGCCGCCCCAACTTTTCGCTCCCTTTGTTCTGGGGTGGCGGAGATGCTAAAAAGAACAAGAAAGAAAATTGCCCCCTTTCGGTTAGGGCCAGAGCACAAGGGGAACCCCCGGTGCTTTTTTAGGTCCTAAGTTGCTGAAACCACTCCACTAGTTTGAAGCGGATTTCCGGATTGGGAGAATCGGGCTCCTCCACCTCAGCGGTAATATCCTCCTCCGCCGCCTTGGCGGTTGTACCATCCACAAGGCAGAGGGGAGGAAAGAGGACACACCACCAATTGGCCCCCAACCCCGCGCCAATTACAATTTGCAAGGCCTGGTACTCCCCGGCGGGGAAAAGGGTTCCCCCATAGCTGCGGGAGGGGAAATGGGTGCGGCAGAGACGTAAGGCCACGGGGTGCTCCTGGCCCCGGGCCCTTAGTTCTTCCCGTACCGCCAGGGCCAACTGGTCCAAGCCCTTACTAATCCCCCGGGAGGCCTCCTCCACAGATGCCGCCCCCTGCAGTTGCGGAGTCAGGACGGACAGCACAGCATCCCGGACCAACAGTTTCAGCTCCTGGTCCTCCGGTGCATCACTGTGGGCCAAGATGTGCAAGCGCAGGATATCACCGGCTGGCTCCCCTGGGCCCACTTGCCTTTGGTCTAGCCCTCCAGTCGTCAGGAGGCAAAGGACCAAGGGCAATAACAATAACTGTGGCCGCATGTAATCCCCCCTAGGGTACCTTCTTAGTGGTTATTATTTCCACTCCCAGGGGGTATTATACCCGGAGAAAAGTAGGCACCATCTAAAGGGATGGTGCCTACAGCCTTAGGGAGGAGCTCTCCCGGTCTAAAGGTCAGTGAATTTGGCGTCCAGCTTCTTGAGCAAGATGGGCAAGGTTGTATATTCCATCTGCTCCGAAGGGAGGCGATGGGGTTCAAAGGGCCCCAAACGACGCATGTAATCAGCAATCTGGTTGGCTATTTCCCGAGCCCTGTCATAGGCCTTATCGGCAAAGAAGTCCACAGGCCCAACCAATTTCCCCTCATTGAGCTGGAAGCCCAGGCCCATGACCCGGGGCGGTCCATCAAAGCGGGTGGGGCCGGAATCCTCCTGGCTGACAGGCATGAGGGGGCCATGGTGGGAACCCCGCATCCAGCCGGCCACCAGGTGGGGATGGGTAAAGGGTTCAATAACTTCCCCCACGGCCGGGAGGCCACTCTGGCAGCGTACTATGCAGACGGGATCATCCTTGCCCACATAGCGCCCAGCAATAAGGCCCAATTTTTCCGTGCTGGTGACGGCCACCTTTTCATCCAAATTGCCCTTGCGATAGATGGCCTTGATACAGTATTCGCTGGGGGCACCGATAAAGGCCAACATGGTATACATGTCCTCCGGCATGGAGAAGAGGATCTTCTTCTTTTCCTTCAACTCATGAACTTCAAAGACAAAACCAGCGTGCATATTGGGATCAATCACCAACCCTGCCGTATTGAAGGGGTCGGCAAAGATTTTAAAGAGGGGGTAATTCCAGGCCCCAGGTTCCGTCTTATCGGCCATGAAGACAACAACGGGTTCACTGCCCCGTTCAACAAATTCCATCTCTGCAGCCCCGGGGCCCAAGCCCCTTACATTCCCGGAAAAAGCGTCTGCCAAAAGATCCTGCCCAGCCCCGTAGAGCTTTAATTCCTTGGCCCTATCGGCACATTGGGAAAATGTATCCCAGGCAAGTTTGTGAACATCGGCATTGTCGCTCCCCTTTTGGTGGGTCATGATCAATTGGAGGTCATCACCACAAGCCGTCACATGATAATCAATGAGGAAGCCGTCCTTTTGGGCTCCCGCCAATGATTCCTTGGCCACTGTCAGCAGATCTGGATGAACCCTCACATGACCTGTATAACTGCCCACATCCGCCTTAATTGCACTTAGGGTAATCTTTTTACCCTCTACCATTTCCTTCTCCCCTTTCCATTGTCTTGTAACCCCAATAAAACACCTTACCGCAGAAACTGTTACATACTACTTGCCTTAATGTTATACTATACTTCTCTTCAATATATTATATTTGCCACAGTAACTATTTTTCCTGCTATTATTACGGAAATTAATTAAATTAGCCCGCAGATACCCCTCCTCCGGTGCTTTTGTCCCCCCAGATCCCGGGCAAATCCGGGCGGTAAAAAAACCTCCCCCAAAATGAAAGTTCCCCCTCTTGGCCGCTGGATTCTGGCAATCACAATGGGACCCCAAAGGAGGAAGGCAGATAAATATTTGGTCCGCCCCATTGGGGCAGGACTTTTCCCTTATTCCCCGCGGCCGGTGTTTCCCATCGACACCTAGCCGGCTAAAAGGAGAAGTTGCCCAAGGAACACTAAAACTCAATACCTATAATTCCTTGCCTTGCCCGGGATGATGACATTATGGGACTGCGCTGAAATTGCATCTGATATTTTTTTGCCCCAGCTGTGGGGAGTGGGAATTAGCGAATGTAGTATTGGCCCCACCTTTCCAAGTCCAGGGTGTGCCAAATGGTGCGGTAGTGGTTGGATATGGTCGCCGGGGCAACTTGATACATCTTGGCCAGGTCCTTTTGGGTGACATCCTTGTCGGCAAAAAGCCGGGCCATGGTGTACTCCACCGCCGCCGCCCAGGCATTGGCCTTCTTTACCTGGGGCCGGGCTTCCTTATAAAAATCATGCCAGACCTTCTTGGCCGCCCGCAGCCAAGATTGGTTGGCCCCCTTTTCCTCCAAAAGGCGCTTAACCTCGCGGTAGGAAGGATCGGGCAGTCGGTGGCGGCTGGAAGATTTTAACGGCAGCCCCAAAAGGGCCCGGATATTGCTAAAATCAAAGTAGGCCTCTCCTTCATCCCTTTTGGCCAATTCAAACTGCTCCAAGCTGTCCAGGAGAACCTCCACCTTCTTTCGCCCTTCCGGGGTCCGGCACATTTCCCGGGGGGTCCTGCCAGCAAAGGCGGGAATTGCCAAATCAACCCACTGCCGGTAATACTGATCCAGCATTTGCACGACCAAGTGCTGGTTTAGGGGTTCAGCGCCGGCGTCCCCCTTGGGCAACCCTCCCGCCAACTCTTCCCGGCTGGGAGGCAGCCCAGACTCTTCTTCCCCCAGGGCGGCTGCAATGAGACTGGGGAGCATAAAACCCTTTTGTTTTAAAAACTTTTGCCAAGTGCCCCCCCGCAATTCCTTTTGCCAAGTACTGTAACAGCCAGTCACAATGGCCAGGATCTCATCCCGCAGAAGGGGGGTAAATTCTAGAGCTGCCCCGGAAAGTTGATAATTGTCCCCCACCTTGACCGGCCGCCCCAAGAGAAGGGCCCCCGGCACCATTCCCTCTGCCAAGGATTTGCCCCAAACGGGAAATTCGCCCCCCGTCAAGAGGTCCTCCAGGGTAAGCCACTCCTTGCCAACGGCCAATACCCGCAAGAGGGTAATATGGGAGTCGGCCCAATCCCGCAGGAGTTTCACCTCCATGGGCCCCAACTCCTTTTCCTTTTCTGCCAAATAGCACTGGATAAGGTTTCGCCCCTGCGACCGGAGCCGATAATCATAAATAAACCAATCTATGAAGGAAACAAAGGCAGGTTCCTCCACCGATTCAAAGAGATTATCGGAAACAACATTTAGGTAGGCCTGAAAGGCGGCCTCACTATCGTCTGTAAAGCGCTCCTCCTCGGCAAAATAGAGGAGCTGTTCCTGCATTTCCTCCGCCAAGCGCCGCCACTTATATTGTTGGAAATCGGCAACCTCACCCTTGAGACAGCAATCTTTATATTTTTCCCCACTACCACAGGGGCAGGGGTCATTACGTTCCCATTTCATAGGTTCCCACTCCCTTCCACAGCAAAGTTCCTCTCCCCCTCCTCACCAGATAGTATACTTCTGCATTAAAACTCTGATTCCTCTCAAGGGGTTAGTAAATATATGTATATGAGTTCCGACGGGGGGATGCTACTTTTATTTGTACCCTTGACAAGCCCGGGGAACACTGCGGAAATAGCCTGGAGACATCAAAGCAAAAGGGCGGCGGGCTCCTTCCGGGGCCTGCACACCGGTTTTAGCAAAGACCCGGGGAAACCTTTGCCAACAGCCGGCCGCCCCCTGGGCCACCGGGCGAAGACCCACATATTCCCCCCGCTGAAAAAGCCGCTGGACAAAATAATCGCCCACATCAGCCCTCCTCCCCATTAAGACCAAACGCACAAGGGCTAATTTACCAATTTTTTGCGGCCCTTGTAAAAAAAGATTGGTAACCATATCTTATCCCCCCCATAGCCTCCACTATCCCCCGGCCCAGTTGCCCGCCGGCCCCCCCGAAATACTTATACACCCCAAGACACACAATTCCTGCCCCGGGACAAGCATTATAACAAAAATCCGCACCCCAGACAAAGAGGGATGCGGATGAAGGGTATATTTTAGCCCTTTAAATCTGGAGCGGCAAGGGTGGTGCTCCTATTTGGCCTGGGCCAGAAAGTCTGCCAGCCGCCTTACACCTTCCTTAATATTTTCCAAGGATGTGGCATAGGAAAAGCGGATATAATTGTCAGCACCAAAGGCTATCCCCGGCACAGCAGATACCTTACCTTCCGTGAGCAGAGCCTCGGCAAAACTGAGGCTGCCGGTGATTTTCTTTCCTTTAATGGTGCGGCCAAAATAGGAAGAAATATTGGTAAAGATATAAAATGCTCCCCGGGGATAGATACAGCTAAGGCCGGGAATCTCCTTTATAGCCGGATACATATAATCACGCCGCCGCACAAATTCCTCCACCATAGCCAGCATGGGCTGCTGATCCCCCTTCAGGGCCGCCAGGGCCGCCTTTTGGGATATGGAGCTGGTCCCGGAGGTGATGTGGCTTTGGATCTTGCCCATGGCCTGGGCAATTTCCAAATCGGCAGCGGCATAACCCAGCCGCCACCCTGTCATGGCGTAACTCTTGGAAACACCATTGATGACCACGGTCCGGTGCTTCATTTCCTCATCCAATTGGGCCATAGTAAAAAATTCTTCCCCATCATAGATGAGCTTTTCGTACACATCATCGGAAATTACATAGACCTGGGGGTGTTCCCGCAAGACCTCCGCCAATCCCTGTAAATCCTCCTTGCCATAGACGGTCCCCGTCGGGTTGTTGGGATTGTTGAGGAGCAGGGCCACGGTGTTTTCAGTAATGTTTTCCTCCAGTTGCTGGGGGGTGATCTTAAAATCATCCTCCTCCCGGGTGTCAACAATGACGGGGGTGGCCCCGGCCAGTTTCACCAATTCCCCATAGCTCACCCAATAGGGGGCGGGGATAATAACCTCATCACCATCATCGGCCAGGGCTTGTAGGGCATTGGCCAAGGCCTGCTTGGCGCCGGTGGAGATAACAACCTGGTTCATATTATAACTAAGCCCATGATCCCTTGCCAGCTTCTCCACCACTGCCTGGCGCAGTTGGGGAATACCCGCTGCCGCCGTATAGCGGGTAAACCCTTCCTTAATGGCCGCAATGCCCGCTTGGCCAATGTGGGCCGGGGTATTGAAATCCGGCTCCCCCACGGTAAAGCTGATGATGTCAATTCCCTGGCGGACCATCTCTTGGGTACGGGCATTCATGGCCAGGGTCGGTGAATCCTCCACCATCCTGGCCCTCCTTGACAATCTATGTTCCATTTGTCTAACCCCCCTTGTAATAATGTGGCATATAATTTGTTCGACAAATAGACTTTAAATCCCTTTTCAGAACCTACCAAAGATTAACCCAGACCAATGTTGGGAATTTTCCCCCTTAGTTGGGGGGTGTGGGGTTGGCAAAAGGAATAAAATGCCCCTACCTAAGCGGTCCCCACCCAGTAGCTATTCCTTTTCCACCAGGGCAAAGGTAATTTCCCCCGCGGCAGCCACCTCGCCATCCACCAGCGCCTGCACCCGGGCCTTGGCCATACTGGCCCTCTGCCGCACCAGTTCCGCCTCCAAGCGCAGCTGGTCCCCCGGAAGAACGGGGCGGCGAAAACGCATCTTGTCAATTCCAGTGAAATAACCCAACTTACCCTCCATCCCCCCCTGCCCCAGGACGGTAAAGGCCGCCACTTGGGCCAGGGCTTCAACAATGAGAACCCCGGGCATGACGGGGTGGTCGGGAAAATGCCCGACAAAAAAAGGTTCATTGATGGTTACATTTTTTAACCCCACAGCTCGTTTCCCCTCCTCCACCGTCAAAATCCTATCCACCAGAAGAAAGGGATAACGGTGGGGCAGGACCCCAAGGATATCCACAGCACCAAACATAATAAACCCTCCCATGGCAGGCGGCCAGGGCCTGCCCCTATTTTATAGAAGCAAAATCCACCCCGCCAGTCGCGGCCCCATAAGTTGCCGGGTAAAATCCAGAAAAGAGGAGGCGACCAAAGAAGCGTTCACTTAGGGATTGAAAGAAAAACTTAACTGAACAGCTTCAAGCGGAGCAAAAAGAGACCAGTCACAATCAGGCATGAATGCTTGAAGCGGCTGGTCTTTTTGTATTTATTGGTAATACAAAATATGGACATTTTATGGAATTAAGTATAGCACCT
>JAAYSG010000047.1 GCA_012518435.1 Bacillota bacterium | reverse complement strand
CGATAGCGGAGGGGCCACACCCGTTCCCATCTCGAACACGGTAGTTAAGCCCTCCAGCGCCGATGGTACTTGGGCCCTGTGCCCCGGGAGAGTAGGACGTTGCCGGGAATTATTTCTTTCTAACCCCCTTATCTGCCCAATCTATGAGCCTTAATTTCCAACTTGCCAAGATGCCGATATTATGGGGTTTATGGTAAGTGGGTAATGGGGTGTTGCCCTTGAAATACCCTTCCTTGGGCAGGAATTATGTCTTTTATGTAGAAATACACTCTTCAATGTCCGGATATTCTTTTGCTGGAAGTGTATTATGATAAAATAAGGGGGAGAAGGGCATTGGTAAGATTTATCCTACCACTACTGCTTCTAATTCTACTTTTATCACAGGTCTGCTTGGCCCAAGCGGAGGAAGTGTCTGTAGTTGTCGCCGGACAGGTGCTTTCGTTGCAAGAACCGCCACTCATTAAGGATGAACAGGTCTTGTTGCCTGTGCGCCCTCTACTGGAGGCAATGGGGGCAGAGGTCCATTGGGAAGAGGAAAGCCAGACTGTGGTTGGGCTTAGCAAAGATTATGAAATAGTTATACCCGTTGGTTGTGCGGAGACATTGGTAAATGGGGAACCGGTGCTGGTTGATATTCCGGCGGTGTTGGTGGAGGGACGTACATACATACCCATTTGCTTACTTGAACAGTCTCTGGATAGCAAGGTGGAATTGGCTACTGGGTCCGGTACTATTGCCGTCACGGCGGAACCCCCGGAGGAGGAAGCCAAAATTGAGAAAATAAGCATAAACACGGCAGACAAGGAATTATTGCAGACAACATTGGGGATAAGGTCTAGCATTGCGGAAAACATTATTGAATATCGGGAATCCGTTGGTCCCTTTTGGAAGGTTGAAGACCTGCTGGAGGTGGCCGGTGTGGATGCTGGCCTCTTTGCAACCCTTAAAGATAAAATATCCGTGGTTTTTGCTGACCAGGGCTTGGCCTCTTGGTATGGGGCAGAATTTCGTGGCAGGCGCACCGCCAGTGGTGAAATATTTAAGCCGGAGGAGTTAACGGCCGCCCATCGGGATTTACCCTTTGGGACCTATGTCAATGTTAAATTTCCCCCCACGGGGAAGGAAACTGTGGTAAGGATCAACGATCGCGGCCCCCACGCCCCTGGCAGGCTAATAGATCTTTCCCGGGGGGCCGCAGATGCCATTGGCTTAAGGCCCTATGGGGTTGCAAAGGTGAAACTGAAAATTATGGGGGAGGAGATTAGCTAGCCGGGGAAAGAATTCCCCCCCTCGTGGTTACCGTTTTACCCATCCTGGGCCAAGGAAGGGAAGAAGGGGCGGCAATAATATATTATTGACCCCAACCCCAACGAAGTGTTAGAAAAAAGAAGGAAGGTCGAAAATAGTGCGGGCAAAGGATCTGGTCTACGGTGCATTGCTTACTGCTTTATCCCTTATAATTCCAATAATGTTTGGTACTTACCTGAGGATTCTGCTCCCACCCTTTTCAGCAACATTGGCTTCCCATGTGCCGGTTATGATTTCTATGCTCATCAGCCCCTTGGTGGCCCTGCTGGTTGGGGCCGGTTCAGCCTTGGGTTTTTTGTTTATTATGGGTCCGGTAATTGCCGCCCGGGCCGCCGTGCATATGCTTTTTGGAGCCTTGGGGGGCATTATGATTAAAAGGGGGAGTTCCTACCCAGCGGCCCTTTTGGCCACGGCCCCCATCCACGCCTTGGGCGAGGCCCTAATAGTTCTCCCCTTTGGCTTTAGTTTTTATCAGGGGTTTTATGTTGTGGGTATTGGTACCCTACTCCACCACGGTATTGATGCCCTTCTAGCCCTAATTTTGCTAAAAACCCTGGAATATGGCTTTGCCCTGGGAAAATAATTGGGTAAGGGGAGGGAACGCTTTCAACCAGGGTTCCTTTCCGGGTTTATCCTTTGGGGTTTCTTACTGCACTTTCCTTTGGGCCCCCAGAATAATTTTGTTGGGTGGGGTTAAGGTATGTCTCATTTTGTCTATCTTCTTCGCTGTGGCGATAATACCCTTTATACCGGTTATACAACCGACATAAAGCGGCGCCTGGGGCAACACCAAAGGGGGAAGGGGGCCAAATACACCCGGGGCCGTTGTCCCTTGTCCTTGGTGGGCTATTTGCAATTTGCCTCTCGCGGTGAGGCCCTTGCAGCGGAAGCAAGGATAAAAACCTTCTCCCCTAGGAAAAAAGTAGAGGTAATTGTCGGTGCAAGGGAACTTTGAGGATTTGCCGGTATGCCGGGGGAAATAATTATTACCCTTTAGCCACTGGCATAAATTTTTTCTTAAGGAGGGATATGGCTTTGATAAGGGTGGAAAGAATTAAGAGGGATTTGGAGGCACTAGCCCAGTTTACGGCGACACCGGGTAAGGGTATAACAAGGATGGCCTTTACCCCTGAAGAGCGGCGGGCAAGGGATTATTTGGCGGGGGAAATGAAGGCGGCAGGTTTGGAGGTTTACACCGATGCAGCGGGCAATTTGTTCGGGCGGCGACCTGGCAAAAATCCCAAGGCCGCCGTTGTTATGGTAGGTTCCCACATTGATTCGGTTCAGAATGGGGGCAGGTTTGATGGTGCCGCCGGGGTTGTGGCAGCGGTGGAAATAGCCCGGGCACTGCAGGAATTGGGCAAGGAAACGGTACACCCCATTGAGGTTGTGGTGATGACGGAGGAAGAAGGAAGCCGGTTTGGGGCTGGGCTATATGGCAGCAGGGCCATGACTGGTGAGGGTATTTCCCCGGAGGAGCTTACTAACACCTTCGATGATGAGGGGATCAGCAATGGCGAGGCAATGAAGGCCTTTGGTTTGGATCCTGATAAAATACGGCAGGCGGTCCGCCCGGCGGGAACGGTAAAGGCCTTTTTGGAATTACATATTGAACAGGGCCCAATTTTGGAGGCTGCGGGATTTAAAATCGGAATTGTGGAATCCATTATTGGTCTGAGGACAATTCAGGTTGTTATTTATGGTTCTGCCGATCACGCAGGTACTACCCCCATGGATATGAGGCGGGATGCCCTGGTGGGGGCCAGTAAAATTGTAAGCCAAGTCCCCTCCCTCATTCAGAAACTGGGGGAAAACACCGTTGCCACCGTTGGTATCCTCCAGGTTAAGCCGGGGTGTGCCAATATTGTTCCGGCGGAGGTAAAATTCACCATTGATCTGCGGGCTAGTGACAACGAAATTATTGAAAAGGCAGCGGCAAAATTAAAAAAGATGGTGGCGGAAATTTGCTCCCCCTTGAACTTGGAGTATTCTTGGGAGGAGCTCCTGGCGGTGCAGCCTGTGGCTACGGGGGTGGAGATTGCAAATATTGTCGAGGGGGTTGCTGTACAAAAGGGTATAGACACAATGAGGATGCAAAGTGGTGCCGGTCATGATGCCATGGTTATGGCCAAACTATGCCCCATAGGACTCCTTTTTGTCCCGAGCAAAAATGGCAAAAGCCATTGCCCCGAAGAGTGGAGCGACTATGAAGATATTGCCTTGGGGGCGGATCTTTATCTTGAAACAATACTGACCTTGGCTAATGGGCAAGGGCCCCAGGGGGATTGATTGGCTCCTGTAATGTCCGGGAATTTTACTACCAAGAAGGAAGGTTGTTGTATACTGACCATGCTAAAGCCCTTGACAGCCTCTAACCTGATTAAGGATTTTGGCCTGGAAACTCCCCTGGCCAGGGGGACGGTTAGGGCCCTATATGCTGCCCTAGCCAATGCGGCATCCAAGCTACAGCAAGAATTGCTGGCTTCTTGGCTTGGGGATACCGGCCGGGGGGAAAAAATAAATGCCAGGGTGCAGGCGCGGGAAAAGCGGGCCTTGGGGGAATTGCTTGGGAGGTTGGGGTTGAAGGATAGGACCTGGCAGAAGGAGTTTCTCCTCATTTCCCTCCACACCTATTTTACCCTTTTGGTTAAAATGCTGGCCCTACCCCTAATTGGTGGCACCTATCCCAACCATGGGGAGGCCGGAGTAGAGGCTATGGGAGAGTGGGCTGCGGCCATGGAAGGCAGGGGTATTTTTCGCCTTACAGATAAGCCCAATGGTGCCGCCTCCCCCTGGTACTTAAAGGTGTGGGGTCCGGATCTGGCCAGGGCCCTGGGACGGTTGCTAGAGGCCCTAGGGGCTTATGATTTTAGCCCGGACAGGCTACCCCAGGAAGACATTATGCAGTACTTGTACCATTCCCTTCTTCCCCCCGGCCTAAGACACGGCCTGGGGGAGTTCTATACCCCTGGTTGGCTGGCGAAATACTTGTTCTCCCTTCTAGAGCCAGACATCCCTTCCCTTCTGGCCCTGGGTGACAATGGGGGTGTGCTGGACCCTACCTGTGGCTCCGGGGCATTTTTATTGCAGGCCCTTGGGGCACTGCGGAAAGGGGCAGCGGCGGCTGGGATGAGGGAGGGGGAGCTCCTGGGGGTTTTACCGCGACTGGTTGTCGGCGTAGACCGTAACCCCTTGGCTGTTTTGACGGCTCGGGTAAATTACCTTTTTGCCATTGCCGACCTTCTCCCCCTTTTACCGGAGAGCTTCGTAGCCCCGGTTTATTTGGCTGATACCCTCCTAGCCCCTCCGCCCCAGTTAGAGGGGAGCTCATTTAACTATATTATTGGTAATCCCCCCTGGATAAATTGGGAGACCCTTCCCGTGTCCTACCGGCGGGAGACCCACTCCCTCTGGGAAAAATATGGCCTATATCAGCACAAGGGCTATGACGCCCTTTTGGGTAAAAGTAAGGATGATTTGGCTGTTCTTATGACCTATGTGGTTTTACACCGCTATCTGGCCCCGGGTGGAAGGCTGGCCTTTGTTATTACCCAGTCCATTTTCAAAACCACCGGGGCTGGGCAGGGTTTTCGCAGTTTTGTTTTGCCTGGGGGGGTTCCGGTAAAGGTTGTTCAAGTTGAAGATTTAAGTGCCCTAAAACCTTTCCCCGGTGCTAAAAATCGTACCGCCCTTATGGTGCTGGACAAGGGGAAGCCCACCACTTACCCCGTACCCTACATCCATTGGCAGCCTCGGCCCGGTGCAGGTTCTCCCCGCCCTGATGGTAGCTTGCGGGATGTGAAAAGGTCAACCCAGCGTCTAGCCCTGCTTGGACAACCTGTTGACCCCACCAAGGCTACTTCACCTTGGTTGACGGCCTGTCCAAAGGCCCTGGAGGCCTTGGAAAAAATCATCGGTCCTTCCCCTTACCGGGCCCGGGAAGGGGTGAATACCGGCGGTGCCAATGGTGTTTTTTATTTGCATCTATTGAAAGAAGACGCTGAAGATAGCAAAAGAGTGGTTGCCAAGAATTTGACCACCGGAATAAAAAGGCCAGTGCCACAGGTGAAGGTCTGTCTAGAAGGGGAGCTTATCTATCCCCTCCTGCGGGGGAGGGATATAAAACCGTGGTTGGGTGAACCCCAAGCCTACATTCTTTTGACCCACCGGGCGGGGGAAAAACTGCGGGCCATTCCCGCAGGGGAACTGAAATCTAAATACCCCCATGTGGCCCAGTACCTGGACGGATTTGCCTCCATTTTGGGCCAGCGCCGGACACGGGTGGTGCGCAATTTAATGGCGGCTGGACCCTTTTATTCAATTTTTGCCCTTGGCGATTATACCTTTGCTCCCTACAAGGTTGTTTGGCAGAGGATTGGCCGCAAACTTACCGCGGCGGTGGTCAGCCGCAAAAAAACCCCGTTTCCTGTTCAAAAAATGGTTATTCCCAATGATAGTACAGTGTTTGTGCCCTTTGAAGAGGCCGGAGAGGCCCACTACTTTTGTGCCTTGCTGAACTCAACCCCTGCCCAATTTGTCATTAGGTCAACCTCTGTCTTGGCCACCGGTAGTTTTGCTTCCCCCCATATATTAGAGAAAATTGCCATACCCCAATATAACCCCCATAAATCCCTCCATAGGGACCTGGCCAGTTTGGGTCAGAGAGCGGCGATCCTTGCATCCCAGGGTGGCGATGGCAGGGGCTTGGAGGAAGAGATGGATATATTGGCCTCCCGCCTCTGGTCCTTAACCAGAGCGGAAAGGAGGCAGGTTCAGTTGAGTCTTCAGCAATATAGGGATTAAGGTACCCCATTGACCTAGCCCCTCCACCGCCCTTTGTCCGGGGCGGTTTTATTATATCTTTTACCCCATCACGCCGGAGCTGGTATTTTGCATAGGATAAGACACACGGTTAGGGAATAATTTTTCGGCGAAGACTCCAATACTAAGCCCATGACCAGTGTCTTATCCATCATCTCTGGGTATGGGTTGGGTCATTGCCGGCGGGGGCCAGGCTAATGTTACTAAGGAGGGTGCTAGAGCATGGAAATGGCCAGTTTGGGCTGTAGGTGTGTGGGTGCTTGTCTTATTTCACTCCTCTTACTTACCGGGTGTAGTAAAGGTGAAATAAAATCGGCGGAGGAACCCTTGGTTGCCAATTTGGATTACGGGCCATTGGAAGAAAAAATAAGTCAATTTATTAAGGAGCAGGGGGGGCGGATAGGTTTTTACTTTTATGATCTTCATTCTGGGGAAAGTATTGGTGTCAATGAACGGGAGCCCTTCACCGCTGCCAGCTCCATCAAGGCCCCCATAGTTCTTTATCTTTTGCAGCAGGTGGCCGAAGGGAAAATTACCCTGGAGGAACGGATGTCTTATCGGGCCGAAACAGATTATAGCGATGGTGCGGGGGCTATCCAGTTTTTTACTGAAGATGGCACATCTTATTCCCTGGGGGTCTTGGCCAACCTGGCCATTTCCGTTAGTGATAATATTGCCTGGAAGATGCTCCTCCGGCGCTTGGGCAAGGATAAGATCGGGGCCTATTTCCGTTCCCTGGGTGGGGAGACCGTCTATCCCGGTGGAGCCAATGTCTCCACCGCCCGGGATTTGGGTATATATCTACAGGCCCTCCTAAATTTTACCGAGCGGCACCCAGAATTGGGGGAGCGCCTCTTAGATACCATGTCCCACACAATTTATGACAATGAGGGAATTCCACCGGGAGTGCCCCCCGGGGTGCGGGTTGCCCATAAGGTGGGCACGGTTACTGGCATTGCCAATGATATAGGGATTGTTTTTCTAAAAGACAGGCCCTACATTCTGAGCGTGCTGACCGAAGGGATTGGCCAAGGCATTGATGATGGTTTTGCCACCATCGGGGAACTCTCCAGGCTGGTATACGAATACCAGAGGGAAGCGGGGGGAGACGGCTAGGCCACGGATCTTCTCCTCCCAGCCCTTGTCTTGGCCTCTGCCGGGGTGATAAAATGACAGCAACTACAATGTAAGGGTGGTTTGGTATTATGCAGCTGGTGGTGTTGGGGACCAATGGTCCATATCCGGGAGCTGGACAGGCATGCTCAGGTTATTTACTCCGCTCTAACAAGACCAGGATACTATTGGATTGTGGTAGTGGTGTTCTCTCGCGTTTACAGTGTTGCGAGGATCTTAATCTACTTTCTGCCGTGGTTTTATCCCACCTCCATTATGATCATATTAGTGATCTGTATGTATTACGTTTTGCAATTGATGCTGCCCGTCGTTCCGGCCTGCGTAGCAACCCTTTGCCCATCTATGCTCCCCCAAAGCCGGCGGACATTTTTGCCTCCCTAAATTATAAGGATAACATTGCCCTTCATCCCATCCGTGGTGGTGAAGCCCTTGAGCTGGGCGATTTTACCCTTTCCTTTCTGGCTACCCATCATTCCATCCCCTCCTTGGCCATAAGGGTAACCGGTGGTGGCAGGTCCTTTGCGTATTCCGGCGACACGGAGTATTTTCCTGCTCTAGTGCCCTTTATCGCCTCTGCCAACTTGTTTTTATGTGAGGCAAACCATCGGCAACATGATATCGCCGCCGCCAAAGTAAACCACATGTCGGCCCTGGAGGCAGCCACCCTGGCCCGGGATGCAGGTGTGGACAGGCTTCTCTTAACACATTTTTCCCCCGGTATTGTTTTGGAGGAATTGTTGGCGGAGGCCAAGGTTGCCTTTCCCCAGGCCCAACTGGCCCAGGAGGGTGGAGAGTATTGGGTGTGATAATTTTTCTTTTTTAAAGTGGCGGCTGAGCCCCATGTTTCCTCTGTGCTTGGGGGGGAAACCAGGCATGTGGATACCGGCCAGCTATTTTAGGGCTAAATTAAGGGAGGCAATTGGCAAAAAATATTCCCCCCGGGGCAGGATATTTTAAGACCAGGGAGAATATTGTGTATAGAGCCACTCATCAATGATGAGGGGCAACTATCCCAATATTTACTAACTTTATTGGATTGGAAGTATGGGGCTGGTTTTTTCTTATGAAGGGAAACACGGGGGTGAAGGAATGACAGATCCTTATTTGGCGGGTCTCTTTAGGGCTAATCCCTTTGCATGTAAACGCCCGGTGGAGGGGGAACTGGTGGTGGTTCTCCAAGAACGTCTTAAAAATAGGGGATTGAAGCTGATGATGCCGATTTCCCGGGCCTTTTGCCGGGGGGAGATCCACGAGCTAATTGCGACTGAGGAAGAAGGGCTAGGGCCGGGGCAAGGGGTTGACAAGATTGCCTATCTGGGTTTTTTTGAGGTGCTTGTGGGGGGAGTAGTTGTCTGTGGGGATGAGGTTTACATTGGGGAGAGGCGGGTTGGTACTGTGGTGGGTTTTGATGCTACACATCTACCCAATCATATCAATGTTGTCTTGGGGGTATCCCAAGGCCTAACTGGGACGGAATTGGGGCTGGGTCTTGGGACCAGGGTGTTCTTCCGTAGCCCCCCAGAAAGATGAGCCTGGGCTAGCCGTTTGGGTGCTGAGGTTAAATATTGCGGGGGGTGGGGCCGTGGGCTAGCCCAAGTGGGAAAATTTTGTCGGTGGGGTGTTTCCGGGAAAAAATAGTTGGTTCTCATTGTTGTCATTTTCCATAATATTATAGAGGAGGGCTTACCCGTGAGCAAGAATAAATATAAGTATCAGATGTACAGTAGTTTGCAGCGGAACCTTGGTAAGATTTATGAGGAGGCCAGGGCGGCGGCCGATGAGATTGGGATTCCCGCTGAACTGCGGGGAAGGTTTGGGCTTACCGGTGCCATTTCCGGCTGTCCCGCCCCCCTGAGGGCGGACATCAGGGCAGCGGCAAAAAGGGCCACTGAGGTCATACCCCTCTCCCTATTGGTTGATGAAATAAGGGAGCTGGTAAAGGATGTTTATGGCGATGGCTATGATGCCGCACCCATAAACACCTGTGAAGCAGGCCTCTGGGTTGCCTATGACTGCCTGTTTGCCCCTCCACTGCAGGGGCGCGGTGATAATTACCGGGCCCGTTATTTGGCTCCCTATGAAAGGCATATGCATCACCAGGCCGGTTATGGTCGGCCCTTCCCCGCCAAATACAAGGATTTACTAGCTGATCGGGGATCAACCGCCGGGGAAATGGGCTTTTATGGTAAAAGGCAAAATAACCTGGATGTGGTGATAGTTCCCCTCCCCGGGGCCAAGTATGATAACCATGGAATTAAGTACTGGCCTGTACCGCTCTTGCTGGGGGTTGATCCCGAGGCTGCCCGGGAGAAACTGTTTCAGACAGCCGAGCGCCACGGTGAGGTTCTGACGGGAATTACCTCCTTGGGTTATGATACTCCGGGTTATGGCTATGGTGTTAAGGATGATGCTGGGGTACCAAAATTACTGCAGTACATGGCCCAGTTGGCACGGGAATACAACATTCCCTATGTGGTTGACAATGCCTGGGGAGTCCCCTTCCTTGGTACAGATATAAGCAAGTTGGATGCCGATGTCATGGTCTATAGCATGGACAAGGCTTCGGGATCTGCCACCAGTGGCCTAATTATTGGCAAGGAAGAGGTGATGACTACGATCAGGAGGGCCCTGGGTATCCACGGAGATCGGTGGGGTACCTTGTCATCCTATGGTAAGGCAGCCTATGTTACCAATGACCCCGGGAAGGATGCCCTTTTGGCCCAGGTTGCTGCCCTAAAGGCCCTGCGGGATAAACCGGAGGTCTTGACCCGGCCCTTGGAGCATCTTTATGAAATTGTTCGGGAGGAATTTGCCCAGGCCCCCGAGCCCCTGGCCCAGGGAGTAATCATATCCAAATCATATAATTCTCTAGCGGTGGAAATAAATTACGAGCCCACCTGGGAGGGAGAGGGTTTAGGCTTTCCCATCTTCTCCATCGAGGATATGTATGCCGGCTCAAATATTTTGCAGGCGGGTCTCTCCCAAATGGGAATTATACCCACAATTGCTTATGATGGTAACATTTTCATTTCCCTTGGTCTTGGTACTACCAATGAAGAGGGGGAGTTACTTGAGAAGCCTATGCGCAAGGCAATCAAGGGGCTGCTGCGCCTCATGGAAATTGTGGGAAGGTACTCCGGTTTTTTGACCTAGACCGGAAAATGGCGGAATGCTTGAAAGGGGAGATATGAAACATGGTTAAGGTTTTGGTCATCGGTGGAGGTTGGTCGGGTTGTGGGGCCGCCTTGGCGGCTGCCAAGGCGGGGGCGGAGGTTACCCTCTTGGAAAGAACCGACCAGCTGCTGGGGACCGGTCTGGTGGGCGGTATTATGCGCAATAATGGACGCTACACGGCGGCGGAAGAGGCCATTGCCCTGGGAGGGGGCGAGCTTTTTCAGGCTACTGATGGGCTAGCCCGCCATTGCAATATTGATTTTCCCGGCCATAAGCATGCTAGCCTTTATGATGTGGCGAAGATTGAACCCTTTGTGCGCACTTTATTGGGGGAAAAAGGCATTGATATCCAATTTGAAAGTAGGGCTACCGGCGTATGTATGGAGGGAGATTCCTTACGGGGGGTGCAAACCAACACTGGGAAACAATATGAAGCCGATGTTTTTGTAGAGACAACGGGTACGGCGGGTTCCCAGGGTAACTGTGCCAAATATGGCAATGGGTGTGTAATGTGTGTTCTGCGTTGCCCTAGTTATGGCCCCCGCGTTAGTATTGCTGCCCAGGCCGGTGTTAAGGAAATGATGGGCGGTAGTTCCGTGGGCACCCTGGGGGCGATGAGTGGTTCTTGTAAGCTCCTTAAGGAATCCCTGGCCCGGGAAATTAGGGAGGAATTGAATGAAACCGGGGTGGTGGTTGTCCCCCTGCCGCCCCATCTAAGGAAAAAGGATCTGGAAAAGAAGGCCTGCCAACAGTATGCCCTGGGGGAATACGCTGAAAATATTATTCTTTTGGATACGGGCCATGCCAAGATGATGGCAGCCTTTTTCCCTTTAGATGTGCTCCGCACTATCCCCGGGTTTGAAAGGGCCCGCTATGAGGATCCCTATGCCGGGGGTAAAGGAAATTCCATAAGGTATATGGCCATTTCTCCCCGGGACGACCATTTAAAGGTAAAGGGCATTAAAAACCTTTTTTGCGGTGGGGAAAAGGCGGGGCCCTTTGTGGGTCATACCGAGGCCATTGCCACCGGAACCCTGGCTGGCCATAATGCCGTCCGCCTGGCCTGCGGGAAGGAATTGTTGAAGCTTCCCCGCAGTCTGGCCACCGGTGAAGCCATAGCCTTTGTGGGGGAACAAGTGCAAACAAGTGCCGGCCTGCGTAAAAAATACACTTTTTCCGGCTCTGTCTTCTTTGACCGTATGCAAAAATTAGGGCTCTATACCACCGATAGGGAGGAAATTGCCGCCAGGGTTGCTGCGGCGGGCCTGACCGGGGTGTACGAGCGGGAAATTGCTGCCAAAGGGAAATAAATACCATGGAGAAGGAGGGATAGTTCCTTGTTTTCCGGCCGGCTCCAACAGGAATATGAAATTTTGGCCATAATACGGGCCAGTAAGATTCCCCTGGGCTCGGGTGCCATTAGGGATGAATTAAATGCTGGAGGATTACAAATTAGTGAGGCAACGGTGGGGAGAATACTGCGGGATCTGGATAAGGAAGGCTGGACAGAAAGGCTTGGGTATCGGGGCCGTATCCTTACGGCCAAGGGGGAAGGGCGCCTCAGGCAGCTTAGGGCGGAAAGGGAAAGGTCCGTATTTAGTGGTGAACTTCTCAAGGCTCTCCGGGCGGAAGGGAAGGGCAAACTTGTGGAGGTTTTGGTGGCCAGGCGGGCCATTGAACGGGAGACGGCCCGCTTGGCGGCATTACACGCCACAGGGGAAGAAGTGGCTGCCATGGGAAAAATATTAGCCAAACAAAGGGAGCTTTTGGCGGCAGGTCAAAGTACGGCTGACACAGATGTGGAGTTTCATAGGTTAGTGGCCCTTGCGGCCAAGAACAAGGTCCTGCGGGCGGCTGTGGACCTAATTAGGCAAGATGGGCAACTGACACCAATTATGGAATATATCAGGCGCCGGGTGGGAAGTACCATGGTAACTGATCATAGGCGAATATTGGCCCATATTTCCGCCAAAGATGCCAAAGGTGCTGAGGATGCCATGGTAGCCCATATTGACGGTCTTATTGCTGATGTGCAAAGGTACTGGGATGAAAATGAGGGCCAATAATGGCAATTGCAGGGCAGTTACCAGAGGGAAAAAAATAGTCCTTTAGGGGGAGGGGAATCCTTTGCAATATGTGGAACGGATTCTTGATGCCGTGGACATAGAAACCTTTATTTTGGCCCGGGAAGAGGGGGAGGCAAAGGGCCTCATGGAGGGTTACATGGCGGATCTGGGCTTTACTGACTATGACATTGTCTTCTTGGAACAGGTGGGCCCTGGGGTACGGGCCCGGGCCAGGGCTTATCTTCATCGGCCCGGTAGTCCCTATGGTTGGCTAGCGGAGGATGATAAAGGTGGCGACTAGGAAGAAAAAAATACTGTTGGTACCCTTGGATCCGGTCCATGATATGGGTTTAAAACTAATTAGAAAGGCCCTTGCTGACAATGGCCATGCAACTACCCTTTTACCCCCGGGGTTAAAGGTTCACGAAGTAGTAGAATGGATCATAAAAGAGGCGGGGATTGAGTTTGTTCTTGTAAGCCGCACTTTGGGTTATCGTGTGGGAGAATTGTTGGCCCGGTTTGTAGACTTGGTGGAGGCCTGTGGCTTGAGGGAACAGGTGACCTTGCTGGTGGGGGGAATGGCGGTGCGGCCAGAGCTGGCCGCGGAAATGGGTTTTGACGCCGGTTTTGGCCCCGGAACAAGCCCTGAGGAGGTGGTGGCCTTCATCGAGGGGCGCCATTTTACACCTTGGGGGAAAGGGGAGGAATCCAGCCGAAAAAAAAGGGATTTGACCAGTGGTTTTTCCTATATTTACAAGAACAAGGGCATAGAGAGGAGTTTGGCCCTAATTACCGGGGAGATCATTGATTGGGTAAGTAATAAGACCTCCCCGGGGGTGGAGCGGGCCCGTATCCGATTTCGTAGCTTGCGGGAGGGAGAGGGAGACAAAGGGGGGGGTTGGGAGAAATATCAAGATTATTGTGCTGGCCCAATTGCCCAATATTATAAGGAAGGACGGCTCCCCCGGGAGACAAGGACCCTATCTGAAGATGAACTTCGTTCCTTGCGGCAGTATAAAAATTGGGAGGGTCAGTCCAAAATAATTAGGCCCGGGGTGGTGGGACCGGATATTTTTATCCAATATGGGACAGGCTGTCCCTTGATGGATATCCTGCATATCAAGACCGGCGAAGCCTGGGGAGCCGCTGGGGTGGTTCACTTTGACCCCTCGGAAGGTGCCAGAAGTGAGGGCTTGTTGGGGGGTTATTTGAGTCATGCCCAGGATGGCACCCTTTTAACCTGGGAAAATCTGCGGCTGATAAAATGTTTTCTCAATCCCCTTACCCTTTGGCAGGTGCGGGCCCACCGGGGTTTAAACACCCCCGAGACCGTTGTATTGGCCGGTGAAGCCGGGGCGGATTTAACCAAGATAAATATGGCCTATGCCTCATTGGGGGCGGGGATGGATCCGGCCCGTATTACAGTTGATGGGGTAGAGGCCCTCAGGTGGGCGGCCCATTATGACCTTGCCCTGGATGTGGTAACCAATGAGGAACTCTCCGGGGTTCCGGCCCATAAGGCCTTTGCAGGTATGCTCATTGTTGCCCATTTGGCCCTCCAGTTGGGGGCTAGGCCCATCCTCCAGCCCCTTTTTTGCTATTCACCGGAGGTTATGCTCCAGGGGCAAATGCGGGATAATTATATCGATTTTAATGCCGCCAAGATATTAGCCCTGCGGCAAATTATTGCTGCCCCCCTCTGGCCCGGGGCGCCCATAGGCTTTCTGACCCATACGGAGGATCGGGTCCAGTCTTCAGTCACCACCGCTCTACACGCCTGTCTAGCCCGCTCATTGGGTGTGCAAGCCATTAGCATTGCTTCATCGGATGAGGCCTATGCTGGGGGTCCCATTGCAGCTGCTTCCCGGGTGGATACACTGCGGGCTGTTCAAGAGGGTTTTCGTTTCTTTGGCAGTGCCAATATTCAGCCTACCCCCCGGGCTCGGGAGTGGGCGGGGGAACTAATAGACGGGATTGCCCGGGTCCTTACAGATGTGGCCAATTCGGGTTCCTTTGTGCAATCACTTTACAGGGGATTATTGGGGGGCCCCGAGGATGGGGCTTATCCCGGCAGGATAGGCCGTGGTACCCTCCGGCGAAAGGAAGTGGAAAAGGATGTTTAGGGTGGGTTTTGCCGGGACCGCAAAAAATACCGGTAAAACCACCGCCTTGATGTACTTTCTCCGCCGGGCGAGTATCCGTGGGGAACAGGTAGGCTTAACCGGAATTGGTTATGACGGGGAGGAGATTGATCATCTGACGGGTTTAGTAAAACCCCGCCTTAAGTGTCCTGCGGGAACCCTAATTGTCACCGCCAAGGGCTGCCTAGACAGGATGACTGCAACCTATAGGATCATTGGGAAACTACCCCTTTCCAATGCCTTGGGACAACTCCTTTTGCTTAAAACAATTTCACCGGGCACTGTTGTAGTTGCCGGACCTAACAGTGGGAAGGATCTTCGGCTGACCATGGATTTTTTCCAGCGGGCTGGATGTGAGCTGGTCCTGGTGGACGGGGCCTTTGGGCGCTTGGGTCCCTTTGTGGAAGTCGATGGCTTAATCCTGGCCACCGGGGCCGCTCGCAGTGCCAACATCATTAATTTAGTAGAGGATACCAGGGCCTTTAGCCGCGTATTTGCCCTTCCGGCCCTCAGGGGAAGGGAGGAAATTCAGGTGGGCAGTTCTATTTCGCTCCATCTTCGGGATGGCAGGGTAAAGAGACTTCAACCCGCCTCCCTGGTATCAGAATCCCTTGTTGCTGCCATTGCCCCAATGGTACCCTATGCTTCGGTGATTTCCCTACCCGGTGTCGTGCCGGGGGACTTGTTGTGGCAGTTGTGCCAGAAGGTAGAAGGGGGGTTTAGTGGTAAGACAATGGTTTTTTCCGATCCCACCAAGCTCTTGCTGGCCGGGAATTATGAAAGGGCTGCTGCCGCCTTGGCAATGATTGTGGCCAGCGGGGGCCGGCCGGTGGTTAAAAGGAGAATCCCCCTCTTGGCCCTGACGGTTAACCCCTTTTATCCCTTGCAGACAAAGAATACCTTTCGCCGGGCCTTTATAAATGATGACCAATTAAAGGAAGCCCTAAGGGGTGTTTCTCAGGTTCCTGTTCTTAATGTTAAGGAAAGGGAGCCCAACTACTATCTGGATATCGCTAACGGGAAAGTGAGAAGCGAATTAAATTCCCAGAAAGTACCAGGAACATAATCCCCCATCCTCCAGTCCAAACTAGTAATAAAAGAGAAAGGGGATAGGATGCAGCAGGTTATGTAGTTTTAATCTGGTGTGGAGGTTAAAAAAAGGAGGAAGGGGTTATTTTATGTTCAAAAGGAGTTTAATCATCGGAATTATTGTCTCCATCCTAGTAATCCTTTTGGGGGGACAAGTCGTTGTGGCAGCCCCCCTGGGCAAGGCGGAAGTTGTTCTAGCTGATACCTATGTGGGCCATCATTCCCTAACATTGGAACTGGTGGACCAGGGGGAGGCAAGGGAAATTGCCAGGGCCCTTGTAGGGCGATATCAAGTTGAAGTAAAATCTGTACAGTTGGTCTTGTTTGGTTCCCGCGTGGCCTGGGAGGTTATAATGGCGGAGAAGGCAACCCCCTGGACAGGGACCAGCCATAGGGTTCTGGTGGACTTATTTTCCGGCCGGATTTTAGAGCATGGGGTGAATAAGACTCCTGTTCTAGAACCCCAAGGGGTTAATAGGGATAGGGCCATTGCAATTGCCAAGGGTGAGGCGGCTCGCCCTGTGGAAGTTAAGGCCACGGCCCATATGCAAAATTCCCGCCTTTGGACTATAAATTTGGCCCAGCGGGATGCCAACCCCGCCGAAAGAATCTTCCTGACTATAGGGGAGGATGATGGAAGAATAATCGAAAGGGGAAGAATTACGGCCAATGGCCGGCTAGAAGTTGCCCGCCTCGGCCCCGAAGAGGCCCTAACCATTGCCCAGGGGAGGATAAAATCTCCAACCTTGCTGAGTAAAATAGGTTTGGCCCTGGAGCGAAACAGGTTGGTTTGGGAAATTCACCTGCGGGAAGCAAGGAGACCCACCAACCACCGCCTTTTTGTTGACGCCCTCACGGGGCGTATACTAAATTAAGAAATACCGACCTGTTGGCAATTTTTTGGGGCCCGTATACCCTGGGGCCCCCTTTTTATTCTCCCCAAGGGGTAAATTAGGCAGGATTATTCCCCCAGGTGGTGAATTCTGTCAGCGGGGGGGGAGAAGATGAAAAGGCACTTTGTTCTGGCAGGCATTTTACTTTTATTTGTCTTGGTGTTCTGGGGCTTAATACCGGGGGAAATGGAACCCACTAGACCCGCTGCCGGGGAAATCAAAGGGGTACCATCCCCACCGGAAATTATTTCCACCATAACCTTGGCCAGTGCAGGTGATATAATGGCTCACATGCCCCAGGTAAATGCGGCCCTTGATCGGGAGACGGGTGAGTACGACTTTACTGCTTGCTTTGCTCCCGTACGGCCACTATTTTTGCCGGCGGATATTGCCTTGGCTAACCTGGAAACCACATTGGCCGGGGCCCATCTTTCTTATTCCGGTTATCCCCGCTTCAACACCCCACCAGAATTGGCCACCGCCCTGAGGTGGGCCGGATTTGATCTTCTCAGCACCGCCAATAATCATTCCCTTGATCGGGGTGAGGAAGGTGTTTTACAGACTCTGGATCATTTAGCCGCCAATGATCTAGTTGCTGTGGGCACTTACCGTGATGATGAAGAAAGGGAAAAAATAACCATGCTGCGGGTCAGGGGGCAAAGGCTGGCCTTTTTGGCCTACACCTATGGCACCAATGGGATTCCCTTTCCCGCTGGTAAGGAGTATCTAGTAAAGCTCATCGCTGAAGAGGAGATAGAAAGGGATATTGCCCAGGCCCGGGAGTTGGGGGCCGACTGGATAATTGCCCTGCCCCATTTTGGCAACGAGTACCAGCGTACTCCCTCGGCCCAACAAAGGGAACTTGTCGATTTTTTCCTTTCGCGGGGGGTTGACATAGTTTTGGGCAACCATGCCCATGTACTGCAGCCAATTGAAATGGTACCCGGGGAGGAAGGGGAAAGGCTTGTTGCTTATTCCCAGGGCAACTTTATTTCCAATCAGCGGGATCGCTACCGGGATAGTGGCATTATTTTAACCCTAACCCTGGAAAAGAATTTAACCTGGGGGGAAAAAAGGTTGAAGCGTGTTGCCTACACCCCCACTTGGGTGCATAAGTACCGGGAGGAGGGGAGGATTAAATACCGGATATTGCCGGTTAAAAGGGCGCTACGTAATTATGAAGCCCACCTTGATCCCCATCTTACTGAACATGACTACCGGCGGCTGCAGGAGGTCTGGAAGGAGACGGTAGAATGGGTAGATCCCGATGGGGTTTTGCAATTACAGGACCTGGATGAGGAAAAGATTGGGGGACAAGGGTAGTTTCCTAATTTTTCGGGGGATAATGGCTGGAGCCCGGAAAGGGCAAAAGGTCCTTCTACAATAATTTTTGGGCTGGAAATATTTGGCCCTGGCCGCCTTTGGCCAGGGCCTTGCTAGTCGAGATAATATGAAGGGCTAGGGGGCTTATGCTCTAATCTTTTTCAGGAGTTCCGGCATCAATTTGGTAATTTCCTCAATTATCCAGGGGGCTCTCCTGGTACCCAGACGTTCGGCGCCAGCCATGATGGCCGTCAAGGCTACCGTGGGGGACCAGTGGGCTCCAAAACCGGCACATTTTACCTTAACATGCTTGGGGCTACTGTCACGCATTAATTTTAGCTGGGCCAGTGTGGGGGAGCCACCGCGGCCAGTGCTGGTTTTAACCCAATCGGCACCAGCTTCTGCGGCTAGTTCACAGGCGGCTCTAATCTCGTCGTCTGTGAGAAAGGCTACTTCAAGGATGGCCTTACATTCGACACCGGCATCGTGGCATACCTTGGCCACTTCGGCAATATCCCGGCGGTAGTAGTCGTATTCCTTCCCCCTTAGTTTGCCTATGTTGGTAACCATGTCAACTACCCAGGGCTTACCCTGTAAAATCTTTACCGCATACTTTGCCTCCGCTATTTTAATTTCCGTTGGGTTGGCACCGAAGGGGAAACTGAGGACATATCCCGTTTCAATACCTGTCCCGTCCAATTCTTCCGAAACCCTTTGCGCCCAAATGGGATTTGGATGCACCCCTTTAAAGTTGTATTCCTTGGCAATCCGGCAGGCCTCGATAATTGCCTCTTCATCCGCCTCTTGACCCAATACGGAGTAGTCCATCATTTGGGCCAAGTTTTCCCGCGTGAGCTCAAGATCAGCAATTTTCATGTAAATCCCTCCTAGTTGTTTAAAGTGGAAGTGGGGAAGATTGACTTGATATAATTATATCATATTACTAGAATTGGCACCCTTCTTATTATTGTCCCGCCGGCAAGAAGTGATTCTTAGGGGGGAAAAATTTCCCGAAAAAAAAGGTATTTCCCCGGTAAGTGCGAATATGTATGTTTGGGGTTTATAATTTAGGTTAGGATGGAGGTGTACACAATGGCCTATCAAATTAATGATGATTGCATTGCGTGCGGTGTTTGTCTACCGGAATGTCCGGTGGAGGCTATCAGTGAGGGGGATATATATGTAATTGACCCTGATCTGTGCATCGACTGTGGGGCTTGTGCCGATGTCTGCCCGGTAGGGGCCCCGAACCCAGCCTAAGTTCCTGAGGGTTTCCGCAAAGAAGCTGTTTTAGGACAGCTTCTTTTTTAAAATGGGGTGGAATGGGGGTGGAGGATCTGTTTAGTTTATTGGAGGAACTAAAGCCACAGTTTTCGGCTGCCCTAAGGCGCCGGGTTGGTTTGGCCGAATTGACCTTGATTTCCCTTCAGCTTTCCCCCCGGGAGGCCATAGTTGTAACTAACCGAAATTTATATTTGCTCCGACGGGGCATTTTTAAATTACGGGCTAAGGTAATTTCCCTCAAGGGGCTCAGGCTAATCCGTGCGGTGGGAAGGGACCTAGTTCTAGAGGGAGAGGGGGGTATTTGGGGGAGGCTGCAGTTTGACCAAAGGAGGGAACTGCAGGTGCCAGTATACAAAAAGCTTGAAAATCTGCTAAGATAACAGTAGTAACGCAAAATTTACCCTTTATTAATACTTGTACCCTATAATATCTCGCATTTGCCAGTTACAATATAAGGAGGGGAGTTTCGAAGGTAGGTGATAGAGAAGTGATACGCCCAATTGCAATAATTTTTTTGCTTATTTGCCTCTTGCTGGTGCCGGGATGTGGCGGGGTAAATAATGATATAGCCCCTAATTACAAACTGGGGGATGGGCCAGATGGGGAGGATACCATCATCGATGTACCGGCCGTTGATGGAGATGGGAAGCTAGAAGAAATTGTCGCAGAACCTTCCCTTGAACCTGCTGCTCCTTCCCCAAAAGGGGAGCGGGAAGGGCAGTCACTGGGTATTGAAAAGACAGGAGAAGTACTCAGCCTGGGGCCCTTTAGCGGTATTTTACCCCAGGTGGAATGGTCGCCCCTGGGGGAATCTTTGGCAATTAGTGGCTATAGCGATGGTTTTGGGATTTGGCTCTTTGATCTTAAGGAGGAAAAGGCGTGGCGCGCATTGCGGGTGCCGACCCAGGAGACTTTGGATTATGTCAACTTGCAGTTGTTGGGTTGGTCGCCGGGGGGGAAAGAACTCTATTATAGTATCGATGGCCTGCAAACCACTGGTTCCTACTTGGGTTTAAGTGGCACCCTTGTGGGCCAAATTGGCGCCGCTGAAGGTGAAATGAAGGAACTAGCCTGGTTTCCCGCCCGGGGCCGGGGAGATATGACCCAATTAAAGCTAACGGGCAAGGGTGATTTACTGGTACATCAACATGGCGATATATGGCGGCTGGACCTGGCTAGCGGGAGAAAAAAACTAGTGGTGGGGGGAATTCCCCAGGGAAATAGCCCTTTTAAGGTCTTCTTTTCTCCAACGGGGAGATATGGGGTATATCAAGATACGGATAGCACTGGGAATGGTCTGATACTAATAGATACTAAAACCGGGAAATCATCCCCCATAATATCCGATGAGAATTATCATTTCTTTCCCCTTTGGGGTCCCACCGATGAAAAGCTGGCCTTTTTAACCGGGGTTAAGCTGGAAGATGGCTATGACCTCTTTGTGGGAGAAGATGGGGCCCTGCCGCCGGCTACATTAATTCAAGTTTTCGATCTAAAGAATAAAACCTTAACCCCATATCGGGTCCCAGACGGCCAGGTGGGGGCCCCCATGTGGTCCCCCGATGGGAAATACCTGACATTTTTTTCGGCCAAGTGGGAGAAAGTTTTAAATCCTTACGGGCCGGATTTCCGCTGGGAAGGTTTGTGGGAGCTGGAAGCTGAAAGCGGTAAACTACAGTTGTTGTCCCCCGTGCAGGGGGAATGGTTTTCCCTGGCGGACTGGTCTCCCGATGGTGATGAAGTATATATTTATCGCTATGAGGCGGATGGTAGTTCCTCATTGCAGGTGGTGGACAGAAGAAAAAGGAGGAT
>JAAYSG010000046.1 GCA_012518435.1 Bacillota bacterium | reverse complement strand
TGTACAGTGTTCAGGAAAGTGGGCAGCAAATTGTCTATAGGGATGATACAGAAGGTCAGGTTATCACCTTACCAAGGGAAAATTTTGCCGAATTAATAACCATCGAAGATCCGGCCATGGCCCAGATGCCCGAGGCCCTAATATCGGCCCTTGAGAAGCCAATAGGCAGTGCCCCCTTGGCAGAGCTGGTGCGGGGGCGTAAAAAAATAGCAATTATAATACCAGATGCTACCCGGGGAGTGCCGGTGGGTCAAATCTTACCCCATGTAATAGAACTACTACTGGGGGAAGGCATAGATCCCGCCGCCATTACCATTGTAGTTGCCACAGGTGTACACCGGGGGGCTACTCCAGAAGAAATAGAGGAACTATTGGGTCCCCTACCCGTAGAAATAAAGACCATAAACCACGATGCCTTTAATAGGGAAGAATTAGTAACCCTGGGTACAACCAAGCGGGGCACCCCCATTGAAATAAATAAAACTGTCTATGAAAGCGACTTTCGCATAGCCATCGGCAAAGTAGAGCCCCACGAATTTGCCGGTTTTTCCGGTGGTAGAAAGGCCATCATGCCGGGGGTTTCCGGCGAGCCATCCATAGAGACCAACCACCGCCCGGAAATGATTTTAATTCCCGAATCCACCGCAGGTATCTTGGAGGGCAACCCCATAAGCGATGACATGATAGAAATAGCCCGGATGGTAGGTCTTGACTTTATAATAAACACCGTACAAGGGGCAACAGGGGAAATACTCCAGATATTTGCCGGTGATATGGAAGAAGCCCATCAAAGGGCAGTGGAATATATAAGGGCCTTTTGCCAAATAGATCTCCAACACAAAGCAGACATTGTGGTTACCACCCCGGGCAAGCCCCTAAACATAGACCTTTACCAGTCTTTAAAGGCGGTAATAGCCTTGGAACACGTAATAGCACCGGGTGGTACAATAGTACTTTATAGTGCCTGTCCCGATGGTCTTGGAACCACGGACATGTTTAAGCCCTATGAGGGGGCCAAGACAATAGATGATGTAATCACTAATCTCAAGGCAAGCTATAAGATACAGATGGATCATTCCCTTTTAGTTTGCAAGGTATTGGCCCATGGGATACATGTTATTGCCCACAGTCCCCGGGTACCGGCGGAAAAATTTACCGCCATTATGTTTGAAAGTGCATCTTCCCCCCAGGAGGCCTTGGAGAAGGCCCTGGCCAGAAAAAAGGATGCCAAGGTACTGTTTTATCCCCAGCCGCAGCGAACATTGCCCAATGTTCTTGCGATAGATAAATAAGGTTTGGCCAACAATTTAAAGAGGAGCTGATGGTCTTGAGTTTAAAAATTACCGATCTAGCAGCAAGGGAAATACTGGACTGCCGCGGTAACCCCACAGTCCAAGTAGATGTCATTGTCGACAATGATATCCTTGGCCGCGCCGATGTTCCCGCCGGTAGATCCACCGGTGCCAACGAAGCCCACGAACTTCGGGATGGTGGCGAAAGGTTCCAAGGGATGGGTGTCACCAAGGCGGTAGAAAACGTACTAAAGGAAATAAAACCAGCGGTAGTGGGAATGAAAGTTACAGAACAAAGGGCACTGGACCAAAGGCTCATTGCCCTGGACGGCACACCCAATAAATCACGTCTGGGTGCCAATGCCATCCTGGGTGTATCCCTGGCGGCAGCCCGGGCAGCAGCCACGGCCCTAAAAACACCCCTGTACAAATATGTCAACCTCAATGCCCATGTTCTTCCCGTACCCCTACTTAACTATATAAACGGTGGAGAACATGCCTCCAATGACTTAGAATTCCAGGAATTTTGTATCTTCCCCGTCGGTGCCCAGACCTTTAAAGAAGCCTTAGAAATCGGCTCGGCGGTTTATGAAGAATTGCGGGCCATAATAATCGACAAATACGGCAAGATTGCCGCCAACGTAGGAGACGAAGGTGGCTTTGCTCCCCCCATTGTCAAAGTGCGCGAAGCCTTAGACAACCTGGTCCTGGCCGTAAAACGTTCCGGCTTTGAAGAAAAGATTGTCTATGGCCTCGACTGTGCAGCAACCCACATCTACGATCCAGAAACAAACAAGTATACCTTGGAAGGGGAAGAACTAAGCACAGACGAACTCCTTGGCTTTTACAAAGAACTACTAAAAACCTATCCCATAGCCAGCATGGAAGACCCCTTCAGCGAAGATGACATAGACGGCTTTGTCAAAGGGACACAGGAACTTGGCATCCAGATTGTAGGGGACGACTTCTTCTGCACAGACCCCGATCGTATAAGAGAAAGGGCCAAACTGGGTGCTGGCAACGCCCTACTTTGGAAGGTAAACCAAATTGGTACCCTAAGCGAAGCCTTAGATGCAGCAGAGATGGCCTATAGAAACAACATGGGTGTCATGGTTTCAGAGCGTTCCGGAGAAACAGAAGATCCCATGATTGCCGACCTTGTAGTAGGTATCAACGCCGGCCAGATTAAAACCGGAGCCCAGGTCCGCAGTGAAAGGGTTGCCAAATACAATCGCTTGCTGCAGATAGAAGAAGAACTTGGCGACACCGCCGTCTATGCCGGCCAAAACTTCAAAATACCCTTTTAGGCAGAGTAACCTTAAAGCAGACCCGTTTCCAAGGCGGCCAGAGTTAGCAGCCCTTCTGGCCGCCTTCCCAAAAAAGGGGGAGTATAAGGAGGCTAACAAATGTCATATGTAAAAAATAGAAAAAGGTTACTTGACCATGGTAACAAAAAGGCGCGCCAGATAGCCTTAGATATCATTGACAAAGCCCTACTCCAGGCAGATCCCTACCGGGCTGTAAAGTCTTTAGTTAGGCTGGATAATGACACACTAACCGTAGGAGAGCATTGCTTCAATCTAAAAGAAGCAGGGCGCATATTTGTTCTGGGGGCCGGGAAAGCCACCTTTCCCATAGCCCAGGCCCTGGAAGAAATATTAGGTGACAGGATCTACAAAGGCCTTGTAACCTGCAAGTATGGCCAAGAAGGCCAGCTTAAGCATATCCAGCTAAGACTGGCCAACCACCCCGTACCAGACCAAGCAGGTTTTCAAGCCGCCCAGGAAATTCTCAGCTTGGCCCAGGAGACAAGGGCCAAGGACATAGTATTTGCCGGTTTTACCGGCGGCAGCTCAGCCCTAATGCCCTATCCAACGGCAGGCATATCCCTGGAGGAAAAAAGACAAGTAAACGAATTACTCCTTTATAGTGGGGCCAACATCATTGAAATCAACGCCGTCCGCAAGCACCTTTCCCAGGTCAAGGGTGGGCGTTTGGCCCAAGCCATCCACCCCCAGGCCCATATTATCAACCTCACTGTATCAGATGTCATAGGTGATCCCCTGGACTATATCACCTGCCCCACAGTACCCGATACATCAACCTTTGCCCAGGCCCAGGCCACCCTTGCTAAGTACAACCTTTGGGACAAGGTGAGTAAATCTGTGGCCAGCCATCTCAAGGCCGCCCGCCCCCAGGATGAGAGCCCCAAGGATTTAGCAGATCACAATATTATAGATCATATCATTGTTCCTGGGACAGCCGCCTGTGAAGGCGCCTACAAGGCCGCTAAAGAAATGGGATTCGCCACCTTCATACTGTCCACACAGTTGGAAGGGGAGAGCAAAGAACTGGGGGGGACCTATGCCGACATTGCCCGGGAAATAGTAGCCCATAACCGCCCCCTAAAGGCCCCCTGCGTAATTATCGGTGGTGGGGAAACCACCGTGCGCATAGAAGGGGAATGTGGGAAAGGCGGGCCCAGCCAAGAGTTTGCCGTGGGTGCAGCCCTAAAGATAGAGGGCTTAAAAAATACGGTAGTAGTGGGCCTGGATACCGATGGCACAGATGGTCCCACCGACTTAGCCGGTGCCTTGGTGGATGAATACACCCTAAAGGGTGCCCGCCAGGCGGGTATCGACCTTTATGCGGCCCTTGAGAGACATGACGTGTCAGGCCCTTTGGAGGAGTTGGGGGAAATAATAGTTACCGGTGCAACCGGTACCAATGTCAATGATTTGAGGATTCTCTTGGTATTACCTTAAATTTCTTGGCTTAAAATAGATTATTGCTTCGTTTATATTGGTCAAATATCTGTACCCCTTAGCGGAGGGGAACCTAGGAAGAATTGCTTGTGGAGAAGTAGGGAGAAAAAAGCGTGGTTAGCATGCCAGGTATGTTATAATGTTGGTGCACGATCACAAGCCTTTTTTTCTATTACTAACACCCCCTTTGGGGAATGGTTGGGGGATAAATTCTAGATAAATGTCGTAATATACCTATAGAGGGAGGTGCTCAAGGTTTTTACACGCTTTTGCCTAAATTAATGTTACAAGGAGGATTCATTTATGTTGCCAGGAAACCGTGTAATCCATGCCCGTAATATCCTCAAGGGATTAGAAGGGCAAGAGCTTAGGGAATTGGCCCGCCACCATGAGAAAACAACTATTTATGGTAGCCCAACCTATCTTACAAAAATAACCAGCCGCAGTGCCCAAAACACCTACATTGTTGCTGATGAGTTACCCTTAGGTGTCAGGCAGAAGTCCCTTCCCGCCAAGGAAGCAGACAAGATTCTGGATGCTGTACATGATTACCTAAAGGATAAGGAATTGGTTCAAGTTGATCGGCGAATGGGTGAGGTGTCACCCGCCACTTACCACTGCCGCCTCTATGTGACCAAGGAATATGCTCGCCTGGCCCATATGTGGCATTACATGCTCTTTCCCCATGATGGGGAGGGGGACCCGGATTTTGTTAGCGTCTATGTCCCCGAATGGCCAGAGCTAATAATCCTTGCCTACCCCGAAGAGGGTGTCACCTATATTTTAGGGACAGATTATTTTGGTGAAGCGAAAAAATCCTTCCTCCGCCAGGCCATGTACCGCTTTAAGGTGGATGAGGGTGGCTTGGGTTTTCATGCTGGCAGTAAAATCCTCCGTGTTAAGGACGACAAGGGCCAGCTCAATGAATTGGGCTTCATCATGTTTGGTATGAGTGGAACCGGAAAGACAACCTTAACTATTCATGATCATGGCCTAACAGGAGAAGAAGGCATTGTCATTCGCCAGGATGATGTTCTACTTATGGATGAAAAAGGGCACTGCTATGGCACCGAAGACGGCTTCTTTATCAAAACAGAGGGCCTGGACGAAAGCCAAAGGGTTTTGTATGATGCCGCCACTGGTCCCAGGGCTAGCTTTGAAAATATAATGGTTCACGAAGATGGTACCGTCGACTTTGACAATGTGGAACTGACCTCCAACGGCCGGGGGGTTATTCCCCGCCGCGATGTGGAGGGGACCGATGATACCATTGATCTTCCCAAGGCTCACCGGGTAATATTTATTACCAGGCGCGATGACATCATTCCCCCGGTGGTTAAGCTTGATCCGGTTCAAGCGGCTGCCTTCTTTATGCTGGGAGAAACCATTGAAACCTCCGCCGGGGATCCGACCAAAGCGGGTCAGTCGAAAAGGGAAGTGGGTACTAATCCCTTTATCATTGGCCCTGAAGCCGAGGAAGGGAACCGCTTTTTGGCAATTTTACGGGCTAACCCCGATATGGAGTGCTTTCTCCTGAATACGGGCAGTGTAGGGGCCAAGGGTGATTTTGCCGGGGAAAAAATCACTATTTCTGTCACCACAGATATTATGAAGGCCCTGGCCAAGGGTGGCATCACCTGGGCCAAGGATCCCGACTGGGGCTATCAGGTTGCCCTTGAGGTGCCGGGTGTCGATATGAAGAAATATACTCCCAGCCGCTACTACACACCGGAAGAATACCGGGAGTTAGTGGAAAAATTACGCCAGGAACGCCGCCAATGGCTGGCCCAGTTTCCGGGGTTGGATCCGGAGATTGTCAATGTGGTTTAATGGATAATCAGTAGAACCGGGGAAGAGATGGTGCTCCATCCCTTCCCCATATTTTTTCCCTGGGTTTTGCTTGACTTAATTGGCTAGAGTGGAGCATAATTTAATTATGTCTTATGCCGGGGGCGGTTCCTTTAGCGGGCTTTTTGCTCCATGGACTGGGGGCCAGGCCCGGGGGAAATAGGGGCGGTAATTATTTGAAAGGAGGTACTAAGTTGGCAAAGGGTACTATAGGTATTTCCGGTTTCGACTTTACCAAGGAGCAAATGAGTAGGCTGTACCAAGAGGCAAAGGAGCTGGGGATAAATATTAGGGAAATTCCTCCCGGCAGCACAGACCCCAAATGGTTTGCTGGCTGTCAAGCCCTTGCCGGGGATTACGAACTCTCAGCAATTGAGAAGGCCACCGACATGCGCTGGTTCCATAGTGATTGGTCAGGGGTGGATAGTCTGGTGAAACTATCACCCTTCCGGGAAAAGAGGGCCATACTTACAAATTCCGCCGGCGCCTATAGTGTCATGATCGCCGAGTATATACTGGCGGGATGTATAATGTTGTTACGCCATTTTCCGGCCTATTTTGAAGCTCAAAGGCAGTGCAAATGGCATGAACCACTGGCGGGGGAATCCCTATCCGGAAAGCGAATTACAGTTCTGGGCCTAGGCAGGAACGGGAGCGCCTTTGCCCAGCTGGCCAGTTCTCTGGGCGCCCGGGTTTCCGGTGTTAATACTTCGGAGAGGGAAAAACCCAGGTGGCTGGAAAGGCTATATCATATAAGTCAACTAAATGAAGCCCTGGAAAAGACAGATATTTTGGTTATGTGCCTACCCTATACCAAGGAGACGGAAAAACTAATTGGCAGTGCTGAGCTTGCCCAACTGCCTAGGGGTGCTTTGCTCATTAACACTGGCCGGGGGCAGACCCTGGACATGGAGGCACTGACCATTGCCCTGGCTAATTCCCATTTAGCCGGAGCCATGGTGGATGTTTTTACCAAGGAACCCCTGCCACCGGAGGACCCACTTTGGAAAGTACCTAACCTGGTTATTACCCCCCATATTAGCGGATACACTGGGGATCGTCTCAATACCCAAGGTGTTTTTGAGATATTTTTGCGGAACTTAGTCCTTTGGGGCAGGGGCCAGCCCTTGCGCAACGTGGTTGATATCGGGAAGGGTTACTAGCCCATATCAGGGGGTAATCATACCTTGGAGCGCATTATAGCGGGGTACCAGGGTGTAAATATCCTCCTGCAGGCAATACATAATGTCCGCCTCCAAACCCATATCCATTAGCCGTTGATAATGGGAAGCCTGGGAAATGAGTTGCAGGATTCCCTTGCGGTGGGATCGATAAAGATGCTGCAATGTATAAGCTAGGTCACCCAATTGTGCCCCCGGTTGCAGCTCCCGCAAATATTGGACCAGCATTCCAGCACAAGCAGCATCATCTAAGGAATAGCGGCCCCTGGTCCCGGCGCAAAGGATGTAAACGTCCCCCCCGGCTTCCCAGGCCCGGCGGGCCGCGGCCCGGGCATTGAGAAAGGAGGCCAGAAGCAGGGTTTTGGCGGCCGAAGCCCTGTGGATGGCCTTGGTGCCATTGCTGGTGGTGTAGATTATTGTTTTATTCTCCACCAGCTCCTTCCCATAGGAACGGGGGGAATTATCAAGGTGAAAGCCGGGTATTTTGAGGGCCTTTCTTTCCCCACCCAAAAGGTATGTATTGGGAGAAAACTTGGAGGCCCGTTGCTGGGCTTCTTCAATGGTCAGCACTGGCAACACTTGGCTAGCCCCATTGGCCAGGGCGGTAGTTATGGTACTGGTTGCCCGCAGAACATCAATGACCATGACGGTTTTCCCCGCCAAAAGGTCTGGATCCGCCGCCTCGTTAGTGGGAAAAACATCTATAAACATGCCGATACCTCCTTTATTTTGTCATGTTGAGTAAACATATTTGCCACAATTATAACATAGTATTTCCTTCCTTTCCCTCCCACCCTTTGCTGGGAAGGGTGATGCAGCCCGTAATTGTACATGGCTTCCACGCTGGGCCACTGAAAACATACTATTATGCCAAGGAACTTGGCCTCAAGTTACGGTATAGCCCTAGCAATGATCCGCATACCGCCACCACAAGGCGGTGCCAATTACCCCCAAGACTCCGGTGCCAAGGACAATTACCAGGTTTGCACCCGTGGGCATTGCCTGCTCCTTACCGGCAAGCCCGGCTATCAAGGCGGGAATGGACCAGGGAAAGAACCCTCCGTAACCTATGGCTGCTGCAACCTGGGCCAAAATCAGGGTAAGAAGGACGAACCCCAAGGGTGCCAAATAGCCCCCGGAAGCACTGGCAATAAAGGCAACCGGTGTGGAAAGCAAAATGGTAAGGCTAGAACAGAAGAGAAAGAGAAGGACACCCCTTTGTACAGTGGCCAATGACAAATCGGGTAGTTGTAAAAACCATCCTATGATTAGACTTAGGGTCAATATAGAAAGGGAAAGAAGCATACACAATATGGTAGTGGCAATAAATTTGGCGCCCACAATCCTTTGGCGGGAAAGGGGCAGGGCGAGCAAATCTTTAATTGTCCCCTGGGTGTATTCGCGGCCAAAGATCCAGGTCATGACAAAACCAAAGACCATCAACCCCCCCAGCGAAATTGCCTGGGCCAGGAGCCCCAAATAAGAAGGCCAGTCAGCCGTACCGGCTAGTTGGGCCTTGGTGGAGAGAAATCCCAACCGGTGGGCCCGGGAAGGATCCTTGAGAATAAACATGAAAAACCCAGCCATAAAGGGTAATAGAGTTAAGGAAAGGAAGGCCATTAGGGGTATGCGGGATCTAAGGAGTTTTTTTGCTTCTACATAAACGCAGCTGATGACTTTACGCATTGGGCATTTTCTCTCCTTCCTGAATAATCCTCATAAAGTACATTTCCAGGTTCTCCCGTTTAATCTTTAAAAGGGTTGGGGGATGGCCGGCATTACAAAGTAGACTGGCAATGGCTTCGGGATGTTCAACGGCCTTGGCATGTTCAATTTCCAATACGCCTGCCTCCGTTGTCTTTATGTGCCCTTGAAAGATGGTCTGGGATAGAACTGATCTGGCTGCTTTTCTATTACGGCTATCTATAAGAAGGGATTTGTGGAGGTGCTTATCCAGTTCCTTTGTTCTCATTTCTTTTATTAACTGGCCGTGGTGGATAATTCCTATTTGTGTGGAAACTTGGGAGATTTCATCCAATTTGTGGCTGGACATGAGGATTGTTACCCTGTAATTCTTGCTCAAATCTTGTAACAAGTGGCGGACTTCCACTATGCCCGCTGGATCCAAACCATTTGTTGGTTCATCAAGGATTAGTATTTTTGGTTGATGGATAAGGGCCTTGGCCAATCCCAATCGCTGTGCGTTCCCCATGGACAAATGCCTGGCCTTTTTGCAAGCCTGATCTCCTAATTTTAACTTACTAATAATGTTATCCACAGCCCCCCTCCCGATGTCCCCTCTCAGTTGCCCCATAATCTCCAGGTTTTCCCGAACAGTTAACTCCGGATAGGCATGGGGAGTTTCCACAATGTAGCCCACATCACGCCAAATATCCAGTTTGCCGGCATCAACCCTTTGGCCCAGCAAATAACAGTGGCCGGAGGTGGGGGTTATCATAGAAAGGAGGAGGCGAATTGTGGTGGTTTTACCCGCGCCATTTAGGCCCAAAAACCCGAAAATTTCTCCCCGCCCAATGGAAAGAGAGAGTCTATCCACCGCACAAAAGCCGTGAAATTTTTTCGTCAGGTCCTTTGTTTGAATTACTGGCTCCATAATCTCTATCCCCTTTTCCCCTGGGCCATAGCCCGGTTAGTTCTGTAAAAATAGTAAACCCCAAAGGCTCCTCCTCTATGCTATTCAACGGCCGGGGAGACATCCCCTTCCTCCTTGGCCAAGGGTAAGCCCCAACTGTCTTGTCGGCATGCATAACAGTTTTGCCTCCATTGGGAATTGGAAGACTGGGTTACCCGGGGGGAACTGGTCGGGGGAAAAAGGGATTATTAATAGTGTCTCGAAAGAAGAGAGGGCCTAGGCAGGAGTTTAGTCTAGGGACAAAGAATAATTTAAAGAAGCGACCCGGGAGCCACGACGGCTCTAAACTAGTATGGGGATAATGGAGGCCTACCGGTTATGTTGCAGATAATTGTTATCGACGGGATGGGTGGTGGTATTGGCAGCCAAGTAGTTTCCCAGCTGCAGACGGCTTTGGCAACAGGCCCGAACTATGAAATATTGGCCCTGGGGACCAATGCAGCGGCCACCACCAAGATGGTACGGGCCGGAGCCCACCGGGGGGCGACGGGGGAAAATGCCATATGTTTCTGTGTGCCCAAGGCAAGGGTTATCGTCGGCCCCCTGGGTATTATTATGCCCAATGGTATGTTGGGTGAGATCACCCCCAAAATTGCCACGGCGGTTGTGGCCAGCCCGGCCAAAAAATTTCTATTGCCCATTAGCCAAACCCATGTAGAACTGGTGGGAATGAGTGAAGTTCCCCTTTCCCTTTTGTTAAAGGAAGTGGTGGAAAGGGTCCGGCAGCAGTTTAAAGTAGACTGAGGGATTGTGGAGGGTACAGCCCCCAAGCCCTAACCCCTTGAAGGGTGTGAAATAAGGCCCGAAGGCCAATGGTTAATTTAAAATAAACAATACCCGCATTATGGATGACCTTGAAGGTCCCAAACCCGATTTGAAAACCGGGGTGGATAGGATCTTGGGGTTTTTTTCTTGCGGGAAGGAAGGGAGTAGTTTACCATGCGTGTTAAACCATTGGTCAGCGGAAGTTTTCTTATTGCCTTGGGTGTTATAGTACCGACAATATTTCATATGACTGGAGTGGGGGGGACAATATTTTTGCCCATGCATATTCCCGTTCTCTTTGCTGGAGTAATCCTTGGGCCGGGTTTGGCGGCCCTGGTGGGAGTGCTCTGTCCGCTAATTAGTCATCTTCTGACGGGCATGCCACCCCTCAGCCCCGTGCCCATGCTACCCATAATGGTGGTGGAATTGGCGGTTTACGGAATAGCCATGGGCTACTTTTTTAACAGGTATTCCGTAAATATTTGGGTGTCTCTTTTGGCAGCCATGCTCTTAGGTCGCATTGCTGTGGGCCTGACGGTGGCGGTAATTGCCCCCCTATTCAATTTGCCCCTTAAACCCCTGCCCTTTATTCAGGGGTCAATAGTTACCGGCCTGCCGGGTATTATTCTCCAGCTACTTCTTATCCCGCCCATAACTAAGAAGTTTTTCCTCTCCCTAGGGAGAAAGGAAGCCAGTAAACTGTCCTAGGATACTGGCATACAGCAGATGGGTGCGGGAATAGTCTTGCCATTGTTTTTTTCATTCCGGCGAGCGGAAATATAGGCCAGGGGAAGGAAGGAGGCCGAAGCCTCCTTTTTTGGCTTTTTGGCTCCTAAGCGGTATAATGTTAGGGTCGGGTAGCTACGAAAGAAAAGGTAGAAAATGGCTATTGGGGAAGGGTGAAGGCATTGGCGGACAGGGTATTAAAGGGAGAGGAAGTAGCCCGGGAAATGCAAAGGGACCTGACACACCGGGTAGTCGCCCTGGGGGCAAAAGGGATAGAACCACTGCTATCCATTGTTTTTATTGGCCATGCAGCCTCTGCCAGGGCTTATATTAAGGGGATTGAAAGAACTGCCATGGCTATAGGTGTCAAGGTTCATACTCGAAACTTTCCCCCAGATGTAAAATTTGCCGTATTAAAGGAACATTTGCAAGCCCTCAATGAGGAGGCAAAGGTGCATGGTGTTGTTATTATGCGGCCCTTGCCCCCGGGCATCGAGGAAGACACCTTGGGCAAGATCCTAATGGCCCAAAAGGACGTGGATTGTTTTGGTACTGTCAATGCCGGCAAATTTATGGCTGGAGATAAGGAGGCCTTTCCTCCGGCCACTCCCCAAGCGGTAATGGAAATTTTAAAGCATTACAAAATACCCCTGCGGGGACGGCGGGCCGTGGTTATTGGCCGCAGTATGGTGGTGGGCAAGCCCTTGGCCATGCTTTTCTTAAAGGAGGATGCCACTGTGAGCATCTGTCATTCCCACACCAAGGATCTAGCAGGCCTCTGCCGCCAGGCGGATATTCTGGTGTCGGCGGCGGGACATCGGGGCCTTGTTGGCAAAGAGATGATCAAACCCGGGGCAGTGGTCATAGATGTGGGGATTAATTATGCCCAAGGCAAAATATGGGGGGATGTGGATTACGAGGCCGTATATCCCATAGCAGGTGCAATTACCCCCGTACCCGGGGGCGTTGGCACCGTTACATCACGGGTTTTGTTAAAACACGTGGTTCAGGCTGCAGAAGGGGCGGCGGCAATATGAAATCTACCACGGACAATAAAAAGAAAACAGCCCCCACTAATACCGGCACCAAGTTAACTTCCCGGCGAAAATCGGGGTAAATGGTCCCCTAATGTCCATTCCCATACTTTCCCGGCCCAATAGACAATTTAGCAAGTCTTTTCTTTTAATGCCCCCGAAAAGCCCTTTCAGGCCTTGCTCCTTTAGGTAGGCCTCAATGGCTTCCTCCTCATACCCTATTGCCACAATTCCCTTCTCAAAGCCTCTGAGGGAGACCAGCCCTAAAAAAATCTCCATATATTTTACAGCCCTTTATTAACCCCCCTTTCCACCATCAGGGGGGTCTCAACTTTCTCCTCGGGAAAGCGGCGGGAGTTTTGCATGTTAAAAGAGGGTGATTGACCGTAATTCCATTCATGGGTATGGTATCGCTCTTGCATAATGGCCCTTATTTTCCCCTAATCTATTTTTTAGGGAATAAGGGGCAAGGCTTTTCCCCTCTGATTTGGCAACGGTATCCTGGGGGAGTTCTTTAAGCCCTTGGATCTGGTGGACATGAAGACACACTATTAATTATTCCCCCACTATTACTTTAGTCCTTTCCCCCACCGGGTGGGGGAGTTGCAAGTAAAATGGTTGCATTATTAGCCACAGTGGTGTATAATTATACAAACAATACCCCAAAGGAGGGGGAGACATGTCGGGTCTTAAGGGGCGGCACCTACTGAGCCTGCGGGATTACAAGCAATCTGAGCTGATGTTGATTTTTGCAACCACCAGGAAACTGCGGGAGATGGCTGTAAGGGGCGAGGTCTTTAGGCCCTTATCTGGTAAAACATTGGGAATGGTGTTTTTGCAACAGTCCACCCGGACCAGGATATCCTTTGAAACTGCCATATACCAACTGGGTGGCCATGGAATTTGCCTCAGTGGCCGGGAGTTACATCTTTCCCGGGGGGAAAGCATGGGGGATACGGCCCGGGTTTTATCCGGTTATCTGGATGCCATCATGATAAGAACACACAGGCACCAGGATGTGGAGGAGATGGCTGCCAAGGCATCTATCCCCGTTATTAATGGGCTTACTGACAAATATCATCCCTGTCAGGCCCTGACAGATTTTTATACCATTTTGGCCAAGAAGGGCAGGCTCAGGGGATTAAAATTGTCATATGTGGGGGATGGCAACAATAATGTTACCCATTCTCTTCTTTTGGGGGCCGCAAAGTTGGGTGTTAATATCCACATTGCCGCTCCTACGGGTTATGAACCGGATCCGCAAATAATGGCCTTGGCCCTAAGTGAGGCCCAGCTCTCTGGCTCCTCCCTAATGGTGGGGACAGATCCAATCGCGGCAGTGGCCGGAGCCGATGTGGTGTACACCGATGTTTGGGTAAGCATGGGACGGGAGGCACAAGGAAAGGAGCGGCTCAGGGACCTAACACCCTACCAGGTGAATACTGGCCTTTTATCCCGGGCCAAACCCGATGCCATCTTCCTTCACTGTCTACCGGCCAAACGGGGGCAAGAGGTTACTGATGCTGTACTGGATGGTCCCAATTCGGCAGTCTTTGACCAGGCCCATAATAGGCTCCATGTCCAAAAGGCTCTCCTCTACCTTCTGCTGCGGGGGGAGGGACTGGGAGGGGAAATTGAGCAGAACCTGGACAGGGGAGAATTATCCCGGGCTGTTGGCTTGACATAAAAATTTGCCGGCCATAAATACCCATGGGTTTTGGCGGTGGCACCTTCCCAAGGAGGATTTTGCCTAACTGGGGTATAATATTGCAGGGGAATATTAAATTAGTGGAGGTGTAAAGGATGGCCAAGTTAAGATGGTTGGGACATGCTGCCTTTCAGATTACTACGGCAGAGGGGCGGCAAATTTATATTGATCCTTGGCTTGAGGGAAACCCCTCTTGTCCGGTGGCCAAGGGAGATTTGGAAGTGGCGGATTTGGTTTTGGTTACCCACGATCACCACGATCACCTGGGGGATGCGGCTGCCCTTTTGGCAGCGGGGGATGCTGTGGCAGTGGGTCAACCGGAACTAATAGGTCAATTGGAGGCGGCTGGAGTACCGGTGGAGAAATTAATTGGCATGAACATTGGCGGTAGTGTTGAGGTTGCAGGTGTTGTGGTAACCATGACCCAGGCCTTTCATTCCGCCGCCCGTGGCGGCCCCGTCGGTTATATTTTAACTCTGGCCCAGGGGCAGGTTATTTACCACGCCGGCGATACGGGCATATTTAGTGATATGGAATTATTAGGGAAATTGTACGATATTGATGTGGCCCTGCTCCCCATCGGAAGCGTCTATACCATGGATCCCTTCCAGGCGGCGGCTGCAGTAGAACTGATATCCCCCCAGGTTGTTTTCCCCATGCACTATGGCACCTTCCCGGCCCTGGTCCAAGATGCAGCTGAATTTAGTCAATTGGTTGCCAAAAGAACACCCCATGTTAAGGTGATTGTCCTAAAACCCGGCGAAAAATGGGAATTTTAGTGGGTTGGGAAAAGATGAAAAAGCGCCCGCTTGGGGCGCTTTAGCTTTCCCATACCACCTGGGCCGGATTTTAATTCATTCTTTCCAACCTAGGAAACGGTTTTCTAAGCAGGCAACCATCTGATAGAGGATGGCCGCCGTGATGATAAGAACCACCACGCTGGTCATGGCCAGGTGGAGCTGAAAGACCTGTTGCCCATAGACAATCAGATAGCCCAGGCCGGCCCTGGCTACAAGAAATTCGCCTACTATGACACCGACAAAGGACATACCCACATTAACCTTTAAGGCTGCTATTATGGTGGGTACACTGGCTGGCAGAACCACCTTTTCCAGTATTTGCAGTTTGTTGGCCCCGAAGGTGCGGATTAGCTTAATCTTATTGGGGTCTACTTCCTTAAAACCGGTATAGACCATGACAATGGTAACGATAATGGAAATGGTTAGAGCCATGGTGATGATTGATTTTATGCCATCACCCAAGAAAACTATGAAGAGGGGCCCCAGGGCGATCTTGGGGGTGCTGTTAAGGATAACGATATAGGGATCCAAGACCCGGGAAAAGAAGTCAGACCACCAGAGGAAGATGGCAATGAGGCTACCGGCAATTGTTCCGATGATAAAACTCAGGGTTGTTTCCAAGACTGTTATCCCGGTGTGGAGAAAAATGCTACCGTCCTTGGCCATACGCCAAAAGGTGTGATAGATGGCAGAGGGTTGACTGGTGATAAAGGGGTCTATAAGGCGCATATTGGCACCTAGTTCCCAGAGGAGGATCAGTGTCACCAAGAGGATAAACTGTGTTGCCCAAACGGCCAATTTTTTGAGGCGGATCTGCCTTAGGTAGTAGGCATGATCTGGGGTAATGCCTCCCCTGGATAGGTGCCGGTTAATTTTATTGCGCATGTGTTCCTTCCACATGGATATCCAACTCCTTCCAAATGCGATTAAAGTAATCGCGGAATTCCGGAGCCTTACGGGTTTCAAAGGGGGATAACCTGCCGGCGGCGTACCTAATGGCAAAATCCGCCTTCACCCGGCCGGGCCGCCTGCTGATGACTACTACCCGATCGGACATGGCCACCGCCTCGGAAATATCATGGGTAACCAGGATGACTGTTTTATTGGCCCTTTTCAAGATTGTGGCTACCTCCTCCTCCAGGGTTAGGCGTGTCTGATAATCCAGGGCGGCGAAGGGTTCATCCAAGAGGAGGATTTCCGGATCTACGGCCAGGGTTCTAATGAGGGCCACCCGCTGGCGCATACCGCCCGAGAGCTGGTGGGGGTAATAATGGCGGAAACCCCAAAGGCCGTATTGTTTTAATAAATTATGGACCTTGTTTTTTACAGAATGCTTATCCTTGCCTTGAATCTCTAGGCCCAGCATGATATTTTTATAAACGGTGCGCCATTCAAACAGATAATCTTGCTGCAGCATATATCCCAATTTCTGGCTGCTGGTTTGGGGGGGTTTGCCGTCAACTAAAACCCGCCCCGCCGTGGGTTTTAAGAGGCCGGAGATCAGGGAGAGAAGGGTACTTTTGCCACAACCGCTGGGGCCAACAATACTGACAAATTCCCCCTCCCCGATGGCCAGGCAGATATTTTCCAGGGCATTTGTTTCCCCATCTAAGGTTTGATATTTTATACTCACTTGTTCTATTTGTACTTTGGGAATGATGGTCACTACTACCCACTCCTAGGACAATTTTAGGGTGCTGACATTACCTCTTGGGCAAAGGTAGTGTTGACTACCTCTTCATAGGGCACTTTTTCTTCCAATTCGCCGGCCAGGATCATAATATCCTGGAGACGATCCAGGGAATCTTCCTGGAGGATGGGATTTGGGGCCCAGATATCTAAACCTTTGTAGACCTCGATGGTTTTGGTAATGATCTCATGCCCGGTATCGGGAAAGAACATCTCGATGGCATCTGCCACCTCTGGGGCGGGGTTTTCCTCCACCCATAGCATGGCTTTGTAAATGGCGGTGGTAAATTTTTTGATAATCTCTGGGTTCTCTTCAATATACTTTTTGGTGGCATGAAAGACAGTATTGGGGCAAAGGCCCGTTGCCGCACCCAGGGAAGCAACTGTATAACCAATCCCCTCGTCTTCCAAGACAGCGGGGCCGGGCTGCCAGAGTTGGACATAGTCGCCTGTACCACCGCTAAAGGCCCCGGCGGTTGCGGAAAGGTGGATGTTTTGGATAATATCCACATCGACAAAGGGTTCAATGCCGTTCTTTTTCAGGGCGTATTCCAGGGTCATCTGGGGCACGCCACCCTTGCGGCCGCCAATAATTACCTTGCCCTTGACATTCTCCCACTTAAAATCTGGTTCCGGTTCCCGCCCCACCAGGAAGGAACCATCCTTAGAAGTGAGTTGGGCGAAGGCGATGATGGGATTTTCCGCCCCTTGGGCACAGATGTAGATGGCTGCCTCCGGGCCGAAGAGGGCTACATCTGCGGTTTTGGCAATCAAGGCCGCCGCCCCCATGTCAGCCCCCCAGGCTGTACTTAGGGTAACATCTAGGCCCTCATGGCGGAAGAAGCCCTTACTAATGGCCACATATTGGGGGGCATAAAACATGGAACGTATGACCTCTGAAAGGCGAAGTTTAACCGTTTCCACCTCACCTTCCCCCTGGCCAGGGGTTTCACCGGTGCAGCCGCCCGTAAACAAAAGCCCCAGCAGTAATAGTAAAACCAACAGGCAAGAAGTTTTTTTCATTCATCATTCCCCTTTCGGTATGCTTTCCGCAGCCAAGGATTTGTCTGCGGTTGCCGCCTTTTCCTTGGCTTTTTTGCCCATCCGGCGGCAATTCTGCTTTTATCCTATTCCACCGCTGCTTTATTTGTTACCAGAGAAGTTGTTGTCCTGGCCTGTCCACAGATTATTAAGGAGAATTATTTACCAGGGGCAGGTATTAGCAGCTGCTCTAGCGAAAATATAAGGGTATATAGGGAAGAATACCAAAGGCTAAGATGGCATTCCTTGGTATGATAAGGGTGTAAACTATCTGGGCAGGAGAAGGATGAATTGTTATGCTGACACAACTTAGGTATATCCGCCTTATAGACATTGCAGATATTCTCATCATTGCCTTTGTTATCTATAAATTAATCATGCTTATCCGGGGAACCAGGGCTGTCCAGCTAATAAAAGGGTTGGCAGTCCTGCTAATTGTCACCTACTTCAGCCGCCGTCTTGGTTTGGTGGCTACCTATTGGCTACTGGATAAGTTTATGACCGTGGGACTCATTGCTATACCCATTATCTTCCAACCGGAACTGCGGCGGGCCCTGGAACAGATTGGGAGGGGGCGTCTATTTGCCCGGACTACACCCATCCTGGGGGAGGAAGATTGGGAGGAGATTATTGCCGAAGTGGTCAGGGCTGTCCAGGTTTTGAGCAAAGGCAAGGATGGCGCCTTATTGGTTATGGAGCGACAAACGGGCCTCAAGGATGTTTTAGAATCGGGGATCAAGGTGGATGGGATTGTTTCAGCGGAATTTTTGGTTAATATCTTTGTCCCCAACACCCCCCTCCACGATGGTGCAGTTATCATCCGTGGGGATCGGGTGCTGGCCGCCGGCTGCTTTTTACCCCTTTCGGAGAACCCCGAATTATCCCAGGAATTGGGGACTAGGCACCGGGCGGCCATTGGTATTACGGAACAATCCGATGCCATCAGCATTGTTGTTTCAGAGGAGACCGGGACCATTTCCATAGCCCAGGAGGGCAAAATGCGCCGGCACCTAGATGAAGCCAGCCTAAAGGAATATCTTGAGGATATCTATAAAAGAGAGCCCCTCAACCTCTCCAACCTACTGCATTGGAGGGCTAAAGATGGATAAGTTGCTGGAGAAACATGTGGTAGCCCGATTCATATCCCTGGTTTTGGCCTTTCTCCTCTGGCTGTCGGTGGTAAATGAGCAAAATCCAGAGATAGATAGGCCCCTCACAGCCCATCCCCAACTGAGGGGCTTACCGGCGGATATGGTGCTAACCGAAGAAGTGGAGCCGGTCTCCCTGCGCCTACGGGGGCGGCGCAATGATATCCTTGATATTAGGGCCGATGAGCTGGAGGTTTACTTAAATTTGGCGGGGGTTGGCGAAGGGGAAAATGAAGTAGAAGTGAAGCTGGGGCGTCTACCGGCGGGGATAAAGGTGGTAGAGATAATCCCGGCCAATATTTTGGTACGAACAGAGGGAATAATTCAGGAACAGCGGGAAATACAATTGTCCCTTAGGGGAGAACCGGCGGAAGGACATTTCCTGGGGAAAAAACACCTTTCACCGACCCAGGTAATAGTGGAAGGCCCCCGGAGTATAGTGGAGGGGATAAGCCGGGTTGTGGCCCGCCTTGATGTGGCAGAAGCGGCCGCCGACATACAGGAAGTTGTCCTCCTCCAGGCCCTAAGTAGGCAGGGCAATGTCTTAAATGAAAATGTAATAATACGCCCCGAAGTGGTGGAGATAAAAATTCCCGTGGAGGAATTACCCAGTAAGGTGTTGGAGGTTAAACATCATGTTACGGGGGAAGTGGCGGAGGGTTACCAGATAGATGAGATAATTGTTGCTCCATCTGTCCTTAGGGTATATGCTCCCCAAGAAATATTAGATCAGGTGGCCCAGGTGGAAACTGCCCCCATCGATGTGGCTGGGGCCACCAGCGATATTATTGCAGAACCCCGCCTCCTTGTTCCCGATGGGGTTCAGCTTCCCTTTGGCCGGGTGCGGGTAACGGTTATTGTAAGGGAAAAAACAAGGGAAAGAAAAATGACGGAGCTCCCAATTAGGGCAAACAATCTGCGGGAAGGCCTAGTAGCTGATTTAGAACCGGGGGTCATTGATGTTGTGGTTTTTGGGCCTGCAAACCTCGTCGATTCCTTGGAGCAAAGGGATGTAATGGCATTTGTCAACACAAATAATTTAGAACCTGGCCAACACAGGCTTCGGGTCCGCTTAGAACTTCCGTCCGGAGTACAGAGAGTGGCCGTTGATCCCGAAGAAGTGTCAGTTATTATTACGGAGGCCCCGGAGGGCTAGGGAAGGAGAACGGGGGCGGGTTGATGGGCAAGCGGGTCTGCAGTATTTGGCAAGGTCTCCAGCATATGCCCTGCAATGTGGCAGGATACCGGTAAGCAGAGTACACCTTTATGATTTAACTGCATATTCTTTATAATAGGGCGAAAGGGGTATACACATATATGGGCAGGCTTTTTGGTACCGATGGCATCCGCGGAGTAGCAAACCAGGAACTAACACCAGAGCTGGCATTTCATTTGGGCCGGGCCGGGGCACATATCTTAACGGCCAAGGCCAACAAGGCCCAGATTATAGTGGGGAGGGATACCCGTATTTCCGGCGAAATGTTGGAAGCAGCCCTCATGGCCGGTATACTTTCGGTGGGGGCCAGTGTGCATCAAGTGGGAGTAATGCCTACTCCCGCCATTGCCTACCTGGTCCGCAAATTTGCCGCCGATGCTGGCGTTGTTATTTCCGCCTCCCATAATCCGGTGCAAGATAATGGAATTAAGTTTTTTTCCGCCTCGGGTTTTAAGCTCCCCGATGCGGTGGAAGACGAAATCGAGGCCCATTTATATGCCCGTGGGCTCCCTCGCCCCCTGGGAAAAAAGGTGGGAAGAGTATACCCCGCAGCAGATGCTGCAGAGGAATACCTGAGGTATTTGGCTAGCATATTTCCCCCCAAATTTGCTGGCTTGCGGCTAGTGATAGATTGTGCCAATGGTGCGGCTTCCCATATATCCCCGGAAATCTTTCGTCGCCTTGGTGCAGAGGTAATACCCATTTGCAATAGCCCCAACGGGTTAAATATCAATGACAATTGTGGTTCCACCCACCCCGAATTATTGCAAAGGACTGTTCTGAAGGAAGGGGCCCACATGGGCTTTGCCCATGATGGTGATGCTGATCGGGTGCTGGCCTGCGATGAAAAGGGCCAACTAATAGATGGAGATCAAATTATGTGTATCAGTGCCCTTAGGATGGCGGCCACCGGACAGCTGCGGCGAAGGATCCTAATTACAACGGTGATGAGCAACCTGGGTTTGGAAAGGGCCCTAAAGGAAAAGGGAATAGAAGTAAGACGAACCCAGGTGGGGGATCGTTATGTTCTAGCCAAGATGCAGCGGTGGGGTGCCAATTTGGGTGGTGAACAATCGGGCCACGTTATTTTCTTGGATTATAACACTACTGGGGATGGGATTATAACCGCCCTTAAACTGGCTACCATTGTGGTGGAGACCGGTAACCCCCTTTCCCAGCTGGCTGCTGCCATGCCCCGTCTACCCCAGGTACAATACAATGTTTTGGTATCCCGCAAGGAGAATTTCTCCAGCAACTCCCGCCTGCAAGAGGCCATTCAGACTGCCAATGCTGCCTTTGCCGGTACGGGGCGAGTGCTGGTGCGCCCCTCGGGTACTGAACCCAAGGTGCGGGTGATGGTGGAAGGGGAGGATGAAAAAGGGCTGGAGGAAATAGCTGGCCGGCTGGTAAGGCTAATTGAAGAGGAATTGGGCTAGGGGGCTTGCCGGAAGCAGGGGGTGAAGGGAAAGGCCCGGATGGGGAGGGGCAAATACGGGCAACAAAGGGAAGGGGGTCAAAGGAGGTGGTGCGTGGCTGAGGCACAAGGGGGAGGAAGGACAACTGAATAAAAAGCAGTATTTTAGCGCCAGGGCTCTTTCGTTGCTACCCTTTAGTGGTTTTTTATTTTCCCCGGAAGAGCTGACGAGGAAGGGGTTAATCGAAATTTTCGGCGGATGCCCCTCGGTGTTCCCACCAACGTGAGCAGTTTTTAAAACCTACCGGTGACGGAAGGGACAAAGGAAACTGCAGTGGGGATTGACTGTGTCTGGAGAAGAAGGGAATTTGCTTTGGCAGCAGCCAGTTACCTATTAAAAAATGATGCTGCCCAAGTACAAGAACATATGGCTCCAGCGGATTGCCGAGGCATGGTCTCGGCTTTTCCTTTGCTTGGGAAAAAGTCATTCTGTAAAAAGGAGGGATTTTCACCATGGGTGAAATTACAGCGGTGAATACAATTCTAGGCCAGGGGGACCCAACCCCGGCTGAAAAATTGGGATATGATCATTTCATGCTCAAGGAAATCCATGAACAGCCCCAGGCCCTCAGGGACACCATGGGCATGTGGTTAACGGGGGAGAGTGTTTTTTTAAGGGAAATAGATTTTCAAAGTGAGAAAATCCGGACCTTGGAAAAAATATTTATCATTGCCTGTGGCACTTCCTACCATGCCGGGCTGGTGGGTAGGGAGGCCCTGGAAAAACTAACGGGCCTCCCGGTGGAAGTTGATATTGCCTCTGAGTTTTGTTATCGCGATCCCATTATACCCCCAAATAGTCTAATAATAGTTATCAGTCAGTCCGGTACGACAACTGATACCTTGGTGGCAATGCAAGGGTGTCTAGAGCGGGGGGTAAAGGTTATAGCCATAACCAATGCTGTGAATAGCACCATTAGCAAGAAAGCCCACTGCACCCTTTATACCCGAGCTGGCTCCGAAATTGCCATCGCCGCCACCAAAAGCTATGTAACACAAATACTAGCCCTTATTATACTGGCCCTGCATCTGGGTGCAGTGCGTAAGACCATAGAGGAACCCCAGTACAGGGGGTTACTTAAAGGCCTCAATGCCCTGCCCCATCAGGTACAGCAGCTTTTGGAACAAGCTGGAGATATTGCCGAACTGGCGCAGAGATATGCCACCCATGAGCATATATTCTTCATAGGCAGGGGTCTGGACTATGCTGTTGCCCGGGAAGGTGCGCTAAAACTCAAGGAAATTTCCTACATCCACGCTGAGGCCTGCGCCGCCGGGGAACTCAAACACGGCACGCTGGCCCTGGTTACCCAGGGAGTGCCCATTATAGCCTTGGCCACCCAGCCCCATGTTTTGGCCAAGACCCTGGATAACATCAGAACGGCCAAAGAACGGGGGGCTAGGATAATAGCAGTGGGCACCGCCCAAGGGAGGGGGCTTAGGGAATTAGCCCACCACCTCATTGAAATCCCCACCACCCACCCCTTACTCAGCCCCATCCTAACTGTGCTGCCCCTCCAGCTCTTTGCCTATTATGCCGCGGTTAAAAGGGGCTGTGATGTTGACAAACCCCGCAATTTAACCAAAAGTGTCATGACGGAGTAGGGAGAGGGTTTTTGAGGGGGATGCCGGGGGTTGAAAGGGGGAATAGGGGGAATAATAACCCATGGGTTAGGTAATTTTCTCCCAAAGGATGGTGATATCCCCTGCTGGCAATGGAGGAAATAATCGCCATACTAAAAACCGATACCCTCAGTTATGATTTTACCAATGGGGGCTTAAGGTACCTGTCCCTCCGGGCTAGGACCAATTTTCCCCTCCTGGATTTGAGGGCCTTGGCGGGCAAGCAGGTGGGCCAGGGAGTGGAGGAATTAATTATCAAGGAAACAGGTAAATTTCTCAGTACCGGTAAACACTCCATGCCCCTGGATTTATCCTCCTTTACTGCCTTTCAGCGGAGTGTCTTTGACCAGGTTAGTGCCATAGAACCCGGGCAAATTACCACCTACAAGGGTATTGCGGAAATGCTTGGAAAGCCCGGGGCTGCCCAGGCGGTTGGTAATGCCATTGCCAAAAATCCTGTTTCTTATTTTATCCCCACCCATCGCGTGCTTCCTCAAAGGGGTATTGGAATATGCCGCAGCGGGGCGGGTCATCTCAGAGAAAGGCTATTGGAAATGGAAGGGCATGATCTGACAAAATTGCGGGGCAACTATCTTTGCCCTGGGAAAAAATGTGTCTATTATGATTGAGTTATCCTTGGGCAAGTGGGGGCAGATCTGCCATATTACCTGGTATCCGGCGGTCGGGAAAATGGGCAATCGGGGGGGGGGCGGGGATTGACGCTGCCCTTTCCCAAAACCCTTCTTAATAAAACATGCTATAAAGGGAACAATACCAGCCTTTCAGGGTCTAATAATAAGACATGGGCTTGGGGCATGCCGTGTAATGGCAAATTGCACGGGAATATTAATGAGGGGGAATATTAAAATGCGCAACTCTTACCCAGCAGTAATAATATTAATTATTGGCTGCCTGATTTTAACCGGTTGCCAAAATGATGGGCAAGAAAACCCGCAGTCGGGAATAGGGGACGAGCCTA
>JAAYSG010000045.1 GCA_012518435.1 Bacillota bacterium | reverse complement strand
CGATAGCGGAGGGGCCACACCCGTTCCCATCTCGAACACGGTAGTTAAGCCCTCCAGCGCCGATGGTACTTGGGCCCTGTGCCCCGGGAGAGTAGGACGTTGCCGGGAATTATTTCTTTCTAACCCCTTTATCTGCCTGGAAAACCACGGGGACCATTCGTTTGTGTTTGCTTGCCGTCGCCACAAATGAATGGTTCCTTTATTTTCCTTGATGTCTAGCATCCTGGGGGTCTAAAAATTAATTAGGTTGTAGTTATGTTCCCTTTGCTTCCAACTAATCACTAAAATCCCTTAAACCCGCTTCAGCAATTAAATCCTCTATATCTTCCTTAGTCCGGGCCAGCATAAAGCGGGCCTTTTCCATTAATTCCGCCCCTTCCTGGGCTGTTCGGCTGGCCAGTGACTGCACTTTCCGCCGGAAGGAGGGTACGAAAATCCCCAGAAGGGCCGCCATTCCAACCCCATATATGATACTTCTTTCCCTTTCCAGAAGGGGGCTGCCCAGGAAGCTTAGGATGGTCTCGTCACTATCGCCCCCGGAAATTTTACGGGCTGGGATTATGGTGTCTATGGCACTTTGGTGGTTATATGTGAGCCCTAATTGGTCCTGCTGGTGGGGCAAGTTCCCATAATAGCCCCGGCGGATTTCATCGAAAACCTCCCTCTTCAGCCGATCGATCTCCCTACTGTACATCTTGGCAGCGCCAAAATTGTATCTCTCCCGGGCCTGAAGCTCTGCCATAATTTCTTCTTTAATTGTATTTTTGAAGGTTTGTCTCAGATCCATAAAGTTACCTACTCCCGGCTTGGCTGTCAAGAAACTCATCCCCTTTAAATTCTAGTGGTATTCCCGGGGGAAATTTACCCAATTTGCGCTGAAGATGTCCCCTTCACTAATGGTCTGCCTAGAGGGACAAATTTATTCACCGGCACTGGGTATAATTGCTTTATTATTAGTCATAATAAACATGACATCTGGGATAGAAAAATTTAGGAGGGTATTTTCCGATGAAAAATCGCTCAACAAGACAGGCCCTATCAGAAGATATTAAAAGGGAAGTGTTAATGGATTTAAGTCGTGCCCGGGTGGGGAGCGGCAGGGAGCGAGACCTGGTGGATAGTATTAAGCAGGAGATTATGATGGAGCTGGGCCAGCCCCACCATGATTCCCCTTATCCCGATAGGGAATTTATGGAGGCAGTTAAAGGTGAGGTTCTAAATCAGCTTAGGTATGAAATGGGTTCGGATGTTGGGATGGCCAATAGGCAAGGTTCAACGGGTTATCCAAGCAGGGCCGCCATCGAATCTATAAAGCGGGAAATTATTGCCCAAATTGAAGCGGACACGGAGGCCCGGGAGGAATCTAATTCACGGGGCTATCAGCGGGGAGCGTCGGATCCGGCCCTAATTCAGGCGATAAAGAATAGTGTTTTAGCCGAAATGAGTATTCATCCGATACAGTAAATCGTAGAAGGAGGAACCCCATTGTACTCAAATACAAGAACCTTGGCCGCAGATGTTAAACGCGAAGTGCTTAATGAACTGCGGGGCGGCACCTATGCCCAGGATCCCCAATTTAATAGATATTCGGGATACAATGATGGCCCCCAAGGGTACTGGGGGGATTACCCTTCGTATATGGCTAGCCCTACTTATCAAACCATTAAAGATAGCGTTAAGGATGAGGTGTTGGCACAGATTCAAATGGAACAAGGGGAACATATGGCCAGAATGCATGGTTTTGACCGGGCCCTTTCGGATCGCAGGATTCAACAAATGGTGGACAGCCGCCATCGTAGTATTGAAAACATGAAGGCTGATATACGAAGGGATCTTTTGGCCATCCAGGGAATGGAGGCTGCAAGGAACAAGGATCCCTATATCAGGCAGATTACCAATGATATAGTACGGGAAGCCAGGTATCAGGGAGTTCCCCTCCAGCAGGTGACCCAGCACCTGGGCCACCAGTCCGGGCTGGGTAGTGGGATACTATCCCCAATAATGGAGGTTATAAATAAGGGGCAACGCCGGGGTCTGCTATGTGGTATCGGAATGACCCTTTTGGGACACCATTTCCTCTCCCGGGGTAAACTCCGCTCTGTGGCAGTTCGCTCCCTGGAGGAGGGCATGTCTGTGGTTGACAAGGCAAAGTCCTTCGTTGGGGGGCAATGGATGCCTCCACCACAGGCACCCCAGACTGATCTATGCCAACATGGCTCTGAACCACCCTCGCCAACGGGTAATCAACCCCCAGGAGGGGATAATATAATACAATGATTTGATTAGGGGGGGCCCCCGGGGGTGCCCCTTTACTAGTTACACATAAATGGCTGCACATGTGTTTTGGGGGCTATTCTGGTAGCCCTCAACAATTTTTTGTCTTCTCCCGTTTGCCCGGGGTAAGGCGTGGGAATTGGTTGTGGGTGCGGCTTGCCCCGTACTGGTCCCTGGAATGTGTCTGCTGGTAGAAACTACAATCACGGGATCTGGATAGGAGTTTCCCCCCGGGGGAAAAATGGGAAAGTAATGCCCAAATCCCGGAGGTGTCCCATGAGTATCCATAAGGATGTATCATTTGTCCACTACAAGGAAAATTTTCACCTTCTACCGGGGCGTCTGCGGGTCAGCATACCCGGGTTATTGAACAATCAGGATATTGCCGATATGATAGCCCACCGCCTGGCCCAATTTCCCGGCATTAAATTGAGCCATGCTAATCCTATAACCGGGCAGGTATTAATCTATTACCATCCCCACAGGACGGACCTGGGGTATCTACTGTCCTATTTTTCCCGCGCCGGCCATCGGGGTACAACCACAAAGGCTTCCTCTCCCCCCCCGAGCAAAGGGGATGTTCCCCCCCTTCTTCCCGCGGAGGACAAGGAACCTTGGGGGGCGCCTTCTCCTGGGCAAAGTAATTATATACCCTGGCACACCCAAGATGCCTATCGGGCCCTATTACTCCTTGAAAGCTCCGCAAAAACGGGTTTATCCTTGGGCAAGGTTCGGGAAAGGTTAAGGGTTTTTGGGCCCAATGAGCTCCAGGAAAGACCACCGGCTTCCTTTTTACAGGTTGCCCTGGGAACCCTGCAAGGTTTTATGACCAAATTGCTCTTAGTTGCCGGGGGTGTGTCCTTCCTGGTAGGGGAGACAACGGATGCATTTGTTATCGTGGCCATTGTGTTCTTGCAGGCGCTGGTGGAGGGAATTCAAGGCTGCCGTGCAGAAAGGTCTTTGGCCTCCCTCAAGGAGCTGACCGTTCCCCATGTGACTGTACTGAGGGAAGGCAAGTTATTTAGGGTATCGGGTAAGGAACTTGTCCCCGGGGATATTCTCCACCTGAATTCGGGGGATGTAGTGCCGGCAGATGCCTTGATTATTGAGGCCACCAACCTGACGACAAATGAAGCCTGCCTGACGGGCGAATCCATTCCCGTGCTCAAGGATGGTTTAAAAAGGGTTGAGAGGAACATGCTTGTTGCGGATCAAACCAATATGCTTTTTTCCGGAACCAGTGTTATTGGGGGACGGGTATCAGCTGTGGTGGTTGCCACGGGAATGCAAACACAAATGGGCCAGATTGCCTGTCTTTTAAACGACGTATATGATGAAAAGACAAATCTGCAAAGGCAATTGGAATATTTGGGAAGGAAGGTCACCTTTTTGGTCGTTGCCTCAGTGGGAATGATTGCGATAATTAGCCTCCTCAGGGGTCATTCCATCTCCCAGGTTCTTCGCAATGGAATTAGCCTTGCCGTTGGCGCTGTCCCGGAGGGGCTACCAGCCATTTTAACGGTAGCCTTAACTGCAGGGATGCAAAGGATGGTAAAACGAAATGCTGTGGTGCGGGATATGTCTGCTGTGGAATCCCTGGGCTCCACAACGGTTATTTGTACAGATAAAACGGGAACTTTAACAAAGAACCAAATGACGGCCAAGGAACTTTATATCGTGCCCAATTTTTATGAACTAACCGGTAATGGTTACAAGCCGGAGGGGGATATTTCCCCCCGGGGAGATGCTGTTTGGGAGGAAACCCTCCCCATAGTAATTAAAACACTGCGGGTGGCTGCCCTTTGTAACAATGCGGAACTTAAGTTTAATTCCCGCGGGGAATGGGAGGTGGTGGGGGACCCTACGGAGGGGGCCCTTCTTGCGGCGGCGGCCAAGGCTGGATTATCTTGGCAAGACCTAAGGAGGAGATACCGCCGTCAGCGGGAGATAGCCTTTGCCTCCAGTAACCGCCGCATGACTGTCATTTGTCAGGAGCCCCAGGGGGGATACGGTGTTTATGTAAAGGGTGCTCCGGATACGCTAATAGATTATTGCTCAAGGGTCATTGGCATCCCCCATAATAAGCCCTTGGATCTAAAAATTCGCCGCCGGATCCTTTCTGCCAATGATGCCATGAGCAAAAAGGGTCTCCGGGTCCTGGCCATGGCCTATAAAAAACTAGCCGCCAAACCAGATTTAACGGCTGAAGATGTGGAATCTGACCTAATTTTTGCTGGCCTCATCGGAATGGCCGATCCGCTCCGCCCGGGGGTGGAGGAGGCAATTGCCAAATGCCATAATGCCGGCATCAAGGTTGTCATGATCACCGGCGACCACCAAAGGACGGCGGAGGCCATAGCAGCTAGGTTGGGTATTCTAGAGCGGGGGATAAGTATCAATGGTCGGGAGTTGCAGCAACTTTCCGATGGGGAGTTGACTGCCAAGGTGGAAAATATTACTGTTTTTTCCCGTACCTCACCGGAACAAAAGTTAAGAATTGTCAGGGCCCTGAAAAATAGGGGGCAAATCGTTGCCATGACGGGGGATGGTATTAATGATGCCCCGGCCATTAAGGAGGCCGACATTGGGATTGCCATGGGTCTTTCTGGGACCGATGTCACAAGGGGGGCAGCCAATATTACCCTAAGTGATGATAACTTTGTTACCATTGTGAATGGCATTGAGGAGGGACGGACTGTGGGGGTGAATCTCTCCAAGTCGGTGGGTTATATCCTTTCCGGTAGCATGGGCCAGCTCATAGCCGTATTATGTTCAACCCTCTTGGGCCTGCCTTCTCCCATGCTACCCTCGCAAATCCTATGGGTGAATTTAGTTACAGAAAGTATGCCGGCCATGGCCTTTACTGCCGATCCGCCGGAAAAAGACCATATGAATCGACCACCGGCAAGGATAGAGGATAGATTTCTTCCCGATGGGGGCCGGGCCATTATCCGCAAGGGGATGCTCACCGGTCTGACGGGTTTTGCTCTTTATGCAGCGGGTCTTACCTGGGGAGGATGGCCCCTGGAAAAGGCCCGCACAATGGCCTTTTCTCAGCTGGTGGTCAGTAGGGTTGTAGATCTAATTTATGGCCAGCTGGGAAGGGATGGGGATAAATCTACCGGTGGGAAGAATCGGCTATTTCTTCCGGCCGCGGCCCTGTCCTTAGTTGCCCTTGCGACTACCATGTATCTCCCCTTTATGCAGCCCCTATTTACCACAGTGCCCCTTAGAATAATGGATTGGGCCCTGCTCATGGGCAACTCCCTTTTGGTTAAAAAACTTGATTCTGGCCTCGAAGCAAAAGGCGAAGGGGGGCAAAGGCCATCGCTTATGCTACCGGAGGCCAACCTGGCAAGGATAACCGGTGCGGGTAGCTAACACTAGTAGGGATGGGGGATAATATGGACCAGGCAGCATTTTTAAATATTAAGGGCAAAATGACTCAAGCCATGGCCCTAATAAAGGAAGCCCTTGACTTGAGCATTCCCCTTTTAAAGAATAAGCAAAGGAAAAAAATTGTGGCCCTGTGGGAATCCTTTATTAAGGAATTTATCACCTACCACAAATATCGTTCCAAGGCAACCGGGGTTAATTTGCTAAGTGGTATCTCTTTGCGGAGGATCCTATTTAGGTAGGCCAAATCCCCCTTATGTGGTTACTATTTTTCAGCAGGGCCAAGTCCAGCTAAAACTATTCATCGCCTGCGGTATTATTTTTCCCTTCTCCAGCCTGGGTGGGGATATAGATTACCTGGCCGACGAAGAAGGGATGGGGTGGGCTAATTTCCGGGTTGGCTCCCAGAAGTTCAGTAAGGGTGATATTGCTCCGGCTGGCGATATCAAAGAGTTTATCCCCCCGCTGGATTGTGTAAAGATAGCCCTTGTGACCCTCTGGTATGCAGATTATTTGCCCAGGATAGATCCTATCGGGGTCGGTTATCTGGGGATTTGCCCTGAGGATATCCTTGGGGTGAAGACCAAAACGCTGGCCTATTTTTGCCATGGTATCCCCTGGTCGCAGAGTATAGTGGAATCCTGTACAGGGTTTATGCTGTTTGACCCGGGGTATACATATGACCTGGCCGGGATAAATGATGTTGGGGTTTGTGATTTGGGGATTGGCCTGTATGAGGGTGGACAGGCTCATACCGTAATGTCGAGATAGGGTGTAGAGACTGTCACCGGAACGCACGGTATAGTAGACCCCCCGGCATTGTTTAGGTGGGGGTGGGAAGGGAATACATATAATTTGGCCGGCAAAAATGAAATTGGGATCGTAAATGTGGGGGTTTGCCGCCAGGAGGGCCCTCAAGTCTACACCAAAGCGGTGGGAAAGGGCCCACAGACTATCACCGTATTGCACTGTGTAATAAAACCCCGAACAGGCTGGACCTTTAAAACCTAAAAATTGGCCACCTTCTCCCGGAGGGGCGGGGAGCCAAGGCCAGGACTGAAGGGTTGCCAAGGGGTTATAAGCAAAGGCTGGGGCTGGGTCATAATATATACTAGGCTGCTGCGCTAAATTGTAAAAGTATATTCCTTCGGATAGACATAGGGGACACCTGCCATGGATACCAGAAGGGGGATCAAGAAAATCCACCTCTTTGGCCCCCATTTCCAAGGCCTCCCCTTCCAAGGCTGCGGTAGTGACGAATTCTTCCTCTTTATGCATCTCTCCTTCTCCTTTCCTAGATCCTCTTAGAACCTGCAATATAATATATGCCCAGCGGGGTCAAAGGGGAATTGTTGGTGTTATTTCTTTTCCCGGCAGGAGATTTCAAGTTCTTGGCGAATGATCCATGATATAGCCAGAAGTTGTTACCTGCCCCGTGGGCGGGGTGTGTTGGAAAATGATTAGTAATCTCCTTCTGAAAAGAGTGGAATTTTGCCAACCAAGGGCGGGAAGGGAGGTGGAACCGTTGCAGGAACCTAGGACGCCTAGACTAGTGTTGTTGCTCAGCATTTTGCTCATTTTTACTGCAGCTCCCGGGGTTGGACAGGCCTCATCAGAGCCTATGATGCTCATTGATGGACAGGAAGTTCCCCTATCCTCACCCCCCATCCAGGCCGGGGATTGTTTGCTTGTTCCCCTCCGGCCGATATTGGAGGAGATGGGTGCAAGCAATTTGGAATGGAACCCGGCAGAGGCCAAGATAACCTGGCAATGGGCTGGGGAAAGGTATGAGTTGCAGATTGATAATACTCTGGTTCAGTGTGGTGGGGAAGAAATTGAACTATCCCACGCCCCCCTCCTATTTGAGGGGTATACCCAGGTGCCGGCCAATTTCCTGGGGGAAATATTCCAATTTAGTGCCAAGTGGGATTCCCATTCCCGGCAATTTGAGGTTACCAGTAGGGGTGGGCGGAAACAGGAACTGGTGGCCGAAGGGCTGGAAAAGGGAAGGCAAATTGTTGATACTGCCTTAAAATACCAAGGTGTACCCTATCGTTGGGGTGGAACAGGCCCGGGTGGTTTTGATTGCTCTGGGTTCATCTGGTATGTTTTCCGCGAAAATGGAATCCAGCTTCCCCGGGTGTCTTCAGAAATCTATGAATTGGGGGAAGCCGTTGCCAGGGAGGACCTGCTTCCGGGGGATTTAGTTTTTTTTACGGGTTATCGTCCCGGCCCCTCCCATGGCACCATATACATCGGGGATGGTGAATTCATCCATTCCCCCTCGGAGGGATACTGTGTTTCCATAGCCAGAATTGATGAACCTGAATACTGGGCCCCAAGATACTATGGCGCCCGGCGGATTAGGGAATAAATTACCTTTAAAAAGCAAAACCCCGGCCTGGGAAAGCCGGGGTTTTGCTCTAGATGTTTGTGTCCTGGACCAGCTTAACTCCACCCTTTAGGCTGGGAGTCCTTCACTTTTCTTCTTCAATATCATCTGGGGGTGGTTCATTTCCCGCTGGCTGCCGGGGCCGTTGCCCCAAAACATCCCTAAACTCGGTGCTTATAAACTGGCGCAGTTTTTTCCCTGCCCCCTCCCAGCTGCCAGTGGCGATATAAAGATATATCCCCCCTACTAGAACAAGGGCTCCCAAAAGCCAGAGGATACCCTTACTGGCACTTTTTGTGGTCCGGTCCCTTCCACTTTGGGCTGCCACCCCCTCACCATAAAGGTAGGTGGTTGTGACATCGGCAAAGAAGGTCATTGCCTCCTCCGCCTGCTCCCGGGGATTTTCGTGGGTGCCAACCTCGATGAGAAGGGAATGGGGGGAAAGGTCCTGATTATAATCCCCACTGGCATAAAATATACCTTTTATAAGGTTGGGGTACTTTTCATCCCCGATCCTTTTTAATTCCTCTGCATATTGTTGTATGGTTCCCATATTTTGGTTTTGCTGCCCCACCACCAGCTGCACTTGGGTGATCTGTTCCCCATCCACCTGGGCCTCATATTCTTCGGGGGGGACGGCGTCCCGGTGGACATCGAAGATGGCATCGGGCTTTTCCCCCAATAATTCCACTGCTGTTCGGCGGGAGCGGTTATAAGCCCCCGCATCGTGGGGATAGTGGGTCTCCTCTGATTGTATGGCTTTAACCCCCATCTCTTCAAGGGCTTCGGCGAAGGCAGCCCCAACTTGAATTATGCCGCCACCTTCGTCAATGCTTTCGCTGCCGTCACTGGGGACATAGGATTCATCTCCATGGGTGTGGTAGATGGCAATCTTTCTTTCCTCCTGCTGCTGGACTGGCTGGGCATCCCATCTGGTGGCAATGCCCGGAGGATAGGCGGTGGGCTTTGCCCCAAGGGGAATATCCTTGACAAAACGGGCCCAGGCCGTATGCCCTTCGACGGTGTGGACCTCATAGAGCTTATTGTCCAAGGTGTGGTACTGGTTGCCAACCCGGATCACTCGGGCCGTCCGCAAAAGACGTAAACCCTCATCACTTAGGAGGGTGAAGTATCCCTCTGCAAGCTCATCAAGGCCCAGCATTTCCTGGATCCCCTCTTCTATGCTATTGGGCTGTCCCTGGGCCAAGGGGGGATTTACGAGCCCAGCGGAAAAAAGGAGGAGGACCAAGGTAGTGATTAGAGTAAGGGAAAGTTTATTTATGTCCTTCATCTTCCGACACCTCCCTCTTATTTCCTTGCCGCTTGTCTTCTAATTTGGGATTTGTCTTTTCCCAAGGGGGCACAAGCTCCTTGGCCGTTTCCAGAACCACAGGGCCGGGAACGCCCGCTTGCCCATCCTTTGCTTTCTGTCTTTCCTCCTTTTCCTTTTCGGAGCCACCCGCTAGCCATTCTCGGCTTTCCCCTACTATTTCTGCCAACCCCACGGCGATGATGCCGGAAAGAATAACCGCATCAAAGATTCCAGCTCCCCCGATGACCGTTCTAGTCCGGGCTCCCACAAGGCCGGCCTGGATATGGGTGATAATATCGGTGAGGACTAGGCCCATGGTTGCGGCAATAAAGGCGGAGCGGCGGGAACGGCCAGCCAAATAGGCAATTATCCCGGCCAGGAGGGCAAAGAGGATCATGGGGTCCAGGAACATGGTATGGGTGGGTTCTGCCGGTAGAATCTTCATGGCCCCATAGATGGCGGCGGTGGCAATGAGGCTAGCCAGGATAGCCCGACTTTTTTCCCGGGCAGTATCAGCTTTAACGATGAGATAGACGGAAAGAACAAGGGGGACAATACCGCCACCGATATTAATTGCCAGGGTACTGGTCAAAGGGATGTCGGGTAGATAACTGCCGAAAAACATGGCGGCGATGAAGAGTAGGGCACTTCTGTCGGTCAAATGCATACGGTCCAATACCCTCTGGACCACTCCAAAGTAAATCAAAACAGCCAGTACAATTAGAGTGATCATTCCAACGGGCATGGTACCACTCCCTTCTAAAAATGTATTTATTATAGTTTTGCCCAGGCTTGGTTTATTCTTGCATTGTCGGGGGTGTATTATTCACATTTGTACTGGCATTTTCCCGGCGGCCTTGTTCTTGACAGGTAAAATTACCCCATGCTATAGTTGGGGCAGGGAAATGGAGTGATGGACTTGAAAAACCTGGTAAAATTGGAAAGGAAGCTTGTTGCCTGGCTCCAAGAAAAGATTACCGGTGCCGGGGCCAAGGGGGCGCTGGTGGGTTTGAGTGGGGGCCTAGATTCGGCGGTGGTGGCGGTGCTTTGTCAAAGGGCCTTTCCCCGGGAGACCATGACCATTGTCATGCCCTGCCATAGTGGGGAGGAGGATACAGCCCATGCCCAATTGCTGCTGGAACGCTTTGGCCTTGCCAACCTTTGGATAAATCTTGATGATACCTATGATCTCCTCCTTTCTACCTTGGCCGAAGGGCTGGATGGGGGAGTTCCACTAGCAATGGCCAAGGCCAATCTAAAGCCGCGGCTGCGGATGATTGTTCTCTATTTTTATGCGGCCCAGTTCAATTATTTGGTTGTGGGCACAACCAACAGAAGTGAGCTGGCCGTGGGTTATACAACCAAGTATGGGGATGGGGGTGTTGACCTTCTCCCCCTGGGCAATTTGGTCAAGGGGGAAGTGCGGGCCCTGGCGGACCATTTAAATATACCCCCTGAAATAATTGCCAAACCCCCTTCTGGAGGCCTCTGGCCCGGGCAGACGGATGAGGAGGAAATGGGTGTCAGTTATGAGGAACTGGACACTTATTTGACAGGGGGGGAAGTTGCCGGTGCGCTAAAGGAGCGGATCGACAGGATGCAGGAAAGAAGTCAACATAAAAGGCAATTACCGCCCATTCCTTCCTTTCGTTTGGGGCCATAGGGATTTGGCACCTCCTGGCTAGCCCCCAGGGGAGGATAGGCCAACCCTTTAAAAGCCCCCAAGATTGTGATAAAGTAAGGTAAAGGAAGGTTTACCGGAAGGGAGGAGAAGGTATGGCAGGACACTCAAAATGGTCTAACATAAAGCGTAGGAAAAGTCAGGTTGATGCCCAAAGGGGAAGGATTTTTACTAAATTGGGCAAACAACTAATAACTGCCGCCCGGGAAGGTGGCGGAGATCCGGAAATGAATTTCCGCCTCCGCCTGGTCATCGAAAAGGCCAAGGCGGCCAACATGCCCAATGACAATATTGAAAGGGCAATTGCCAGGGGTACCGGTGATGTTGAGGGTGTTGATTATGAAGAGATTGTGTATGAGGGCTATGGGCCGGGCGGGGTCGCAATTATGCTGGAAATTTTGACAGATAATCGCAACCGTTCTGCCTCGGAAATACGCTATTTATTTTCCCGCCATGGGGGAAACCTGGGCACATCGGGCTGTGTGGCCTGGATGTTTGCCAAAAAGGGACTGCTCACGGTAAAGAGGGAAGGGCAGGATATAGATGAGGATGAACTGTTTCTCTTGGCCCTGGAGGCGGGGGCGGAGGATATAAAAGAAGATGATGGCCAATATGAAATTACAACCTTGCCCGAAAAATACGTTGCTGTTAAAGAGGCCCTAACTGAATATGGTATACCCCTGGAGACGGCGGAAATAACCATGATCCCTACGTCAACGGTTGAGGTGAAGGATGAGGAAGCGAAAAAGCTTCTCAAACTCCTGGAAGCCCTGGAGGAACACGATGATGTTCAAGAGGTATATGCAAACTTTGATATGCCCGATGAAATTTTAGCCCAGATGGAATAAAAGTGCATAATTTGCCAGCTCCTTTTCCCAAAAATGTATATTCTGGGCCGTTGTGGGAACACTGTAAGGGATAATATACCGGCAACGGCTGTCTAAATAAAGGAGGAAGTGGAGCGTGGGTGCCTTTTGGCAACGACACCGTTTACCCCTACTATTGGGCATGTTCTTGGTGGTTGCGACAGTATATTTTATTTGGGGTGGGGGAGAAGGGATGCCGCCCCGGGAAAGGGAGCCAGAATCATTCTCTGCGGTGGAAGAGCCGGCCGTTTTTACGGTCCGGCCTGATTCCCATTTGATCTACCAGGTGACCTACAGCCAATGCGGTCATATGGAGGTTTTGCGCCGGCGGACGCCCAGTGATGAAATTGGGCTTACCCTAAATGATCTAGAGGCCATTTACCAAGACTGGAATATTGAGGATAAGGGTATGGATGTCATCTTGACCAGTGAAGTTGAAGGGTTATGTGAGGAATGCCGCTCCAATATTTATGTTGGCATCCATGAGGGCCGGGTGGCGGTATTTTTTGGCCAACCCCAAGGGGAATCGTGGCTCAAGGAGGTTACGGAACTCCCCATTGCCAACCTTCCGCCCCGGGAACAGGCGGATTTGGCAAAGGGCATACCCGTTAAGGATGAGGAGGAACTCCTACATATCCTGGAGGGTTTGATGAACTAAGGCTAGGGGATGGGCAAACCCATCCTTTTTTGTTTTGCCCCTTGGCCCTTCCGCCGCCGGTGGCACTTATCCCACCCCAAGATACCCCTTGGCCTGGGAGGATACTTTTCCCAGGGGGAAAAGGAAAAGCCTTGCAATCCGTCGAATATAATACAGATAAGTGGAGGGGGACATTGGGGTAGAGGAGGAAGTTATGTGTTGGTACTGGGCATTGATCCTGGAATGGCGACTACCGGCTATGGCTTATTGCGGGTCACGGGCCATGCCTATAAGGTGCTGGATTTTGGCTGTATTAAGACTGCTCCTCAGATGGGGGTTACCCAGCGGCTGGTGGAATTATATCAGGGTTTGGAGGACCTTCTAAATACCCACAGACCGGCGGCGGTTGCTGTGGAAGAACTCTTTTTCAATAAGAATGTAAAGACGGCCATGGCGGTGGGACAAGCCCGGGGGGTTATATTGGTGGCCGCGGCCCTGAAGGAAATTGACGTGGTTGAATATACCCCCCTTCAAGTCAAACAGGGGGTTGTGGGTTATGGCCGGGCCAGTAAAAAACAGGTGCAGGAAATGGTAAAAACCCTTCTGAAACTAGAGGAGATACCGAAGCCCGATGACGCCGCCGATGCTTTGGCTGTAGCCATTTGCCATGCCCACGCCTTACCCCTTATGGCCCATCTGCAAAGGATGGGGAGGTAAATATGATTTATTATATGAAGGGAATTTTAAGGGCAAAGGAAGCGGATTTTTTGGTTTTGGAGGTGGGAGGGGTAGGTTTTCGCATTAATATTCCCAGCTCCTTCTACCCGGAGCTGCCGCCGGTGGGGGAAAAATTGCAGTTGGCCACCTACCTTCATGTTCGCGATGATGAACTAACCCTCTATGGTTTTCCCCGGCCAGAAACCCGGCGCATTTTCACTCTATCCCTGAGTGTGGCGGGAATAGGGCCCCGGGTGGCCCTCAATATTTTGAGCACCATGTCTCCCCAGGAATTTTCCCGGGCCATTTTGAGCGAAGATCATGTACAGTTAAAAAAGGTACCGGGTATTGGCCTTAAAACCGCCCAGCGCCTGGTTTTGGAGTTAAAGGAAAAAATACAGCGCTGGGCGCCGGAACTAGTTGGGATGGAAGAGGAGTCCCAAGTTGAGAGCCGGGATAGGCAGGCCGCCCTGGATGCCCTCACTGCTTTGGGGTATACTGGGGTGGAAGCCCGGGAGGCAGTGGAAGCAGTGGCGAAAGCCGGAGATGCTCTGCAGGTTATGATTAAAAAGGCACTACAATACTTGGGGGAGAAGTAGATGGAGGAACGGGTTATATCTGCTGTTGAACAGGCGGGGGATTGGGAGCTGGAAAGCAGTCTTCGCCCCCGCTCTCTAATGGAGTTTATCGGGCAGGAACGGGTTAAGGAGTGTATGAATATTTTTATCAAGGCGGCCCGGGGCCGTGACGAGGCCCTGGATCATGTCCTCCTTTACGGGCCCCCTGGGTTGGGCAAAACCACCTTGGCTCGGATTATTGCCCGGGAATTGGGGGTCAATTTTCGTATCACTTCCGGCCCGGCCATCGAACGCCCCGGCGATTTGGCAGCCATCCTCACGGGTTTGGGAGAAAAGGATGTCTTATTTATCGATGAAATTCATCGCCTTCCCCGCAGTGTAGAGGAAATACTCTACCCGGCCTTGGAGGATTTCTCCCTGGATATAATTTTGGGCAAGGGGCCCACCGCCCGTTCCCTACGCCTGGACCTATTGCCCTTTACCCTCGTTGGCGCAACGACCCGGGCCGGTCTTTTAACCTCCCCCCTCCGGGACCGCTTTGGGGTCCTTGCCAATTTGGAATTTTACCGACAGGAGGAACTGGAAGAAATCGTGATCCGGGCGGCCAAAATTCTAAATATATCCATTGATGAAGAGGGCGCCAGTGAAATTGCCCGCCGTTCCCGGGGTACTCCCCGGGTGGCCAATCGGCTGCTGAAAAGGGTGCGGGACTATGCGGAGATCAGGGCCCAGGGATTTATCGATCTAAAGGTTGCAGAGGCGGCCCTAATTCTTTTGGAAATTGATAAATTGGGGTTGGACCGGGGGGATAGGCGGCTTTTACGGACAATAATTGAAAAATTTGATGGTGGGCCGGTGGGCCTGGACACCTTGGCAGCTGCCATTGGTGAGGAAACGGATACCATAGAGGAAGTATACGAGCCTTATCTGTTACAATTGGGCCTTTTGCAGCGGACTCCCCGGGGCCGGGTTGTTACCCGCCATGCCTGCCAACTTCTGGGTTTAGAACCTGGGGGGCAGCTATCTTTCTAGTGGGGGCGGGTTAGGTAGCCTGTTTACCCGGTGCCGGGGCAAATTTTCGGAGGTGATGGATATGCCCGACATGGAGGCCTTTGGTAAAATATTGCTACTTTTAGGGGGAGTTTTCCTGGTCATGGGCCTTTTTCTTACTCTGGGGGGCCGCTTTTTGTCCTTGGGAAGACTCCCTGGGGATATTTACATTAAAAGGGGGAATTTTACCCTTTACTTTCCCATTGTGACGGGTTTGTTGTTAAGTATTATCCTTACCCTGTTGGTCAATATTATTGGCCGCAGATAACCTAGGCAGGGACAAGGGGAAGGAATATCCATTCTACTGAAGAATATTGTCACCTATTATGACTGGGGAGGAGGAGAAGGATGCGGCGGAGATGGGTTTACCCGGTGCTTCTACTTTTCTTATTGCCTTTGCTGCTGCCGGCAGATGTCCGGGCGGGGGGGGCCATGGATTCCATCCGGGTGGGCTTGATCCTTGGTCAGCGGCAGGTGGGGGTGAAATCCCCCGGGGGTTTGTTTGTGGAGGACCTTTCCCGGGGGGAGTGTGTTGGGGAGGGGCGGGTTAATGAAACCCTTCAGATATCCGGCCTCGGCACTCAAATTCAGGTGGGAGGACTAGGGGTGTTTCCCGGCCCGCTGAGGTTGAAGGCCCGGGATGGGGGTATAATAGATGTGAACAATAACCCCTACTGGGGTGAGATAGAGGTGTTTTTGCGGGACGGGCTCCTGACGGTGGTTAATATTCTTCCGGTGGAGGAATACCTGTGTGGGGTGGTGTCCCGGGAAATGCCTGCTAGCTTCCCCTTGGAGGCCCTCAAGGCCCAGGCCGTGGCAGCCCGCACCTACACATATGCCAATTGGAACAAGCATTTGGGGGAGGGCTTTAATTTATGCGCCACCGTCGATTGTCAGGTATACGGCGGGGCCGCGGCGGTGACCCCCAAGGTCATTGAGGCGGTGGGCAGCACTGCGGGCCAGGTACTCCGTTACAATGGCAATCTCATCAATGCCTATTATCATGCCAGTTCCGGTGGCTATACGGAAAACAGCGAAAATGTCTGGAGCGAATCTGTTCCTTATCTACGGGGGGTACCCGACTACGATTATGATTCACCCTATACAGATTGGAGTCTGGTCTATTCGCCCCAAGAACTGTCTGATATCCTCCGGCAGGGAGGTCTAAGGGTGGGGCGCATAAATAAGATTGAACCCCTGAGCCGTGGGGTTTCAGGACGGGTTTGCCAGGTACGTATTTCCGGAAGCGAGGGTTCCCAGATCCTCACGGGAAATGAGCTGCGGAACATAATGGGCTCTAACGAACTGCGCAGCACCCTCTTTGAGGTGGAAATACAAAGGAAGGGGGAAAGTATGGTTTTCTACCCCCTACGGCCGGGGCAAAGGGTGACGGTCCTGGGCGGGGATGAAGAAAAATACCACATTAACCTAACTGGGGCTGCTGTGCTGGGGGGCCATGCCTCACTGGCAGTGGGTTTTGGCTCTTATGAGCAGGAGCAGGTGGTTTTTAGTGGCAGTGGCTGGGGGCATGGCCTGGGACTTTCCCAGTGGGGAGCCAAGGCCATGGCAGAAATGGCCCCAGCCAGTGACGACGAATTTTATAAGGCTATTCTTATGCACTACTACCAGGGGGCCAAGGTGGAGCCCCTTTAGGGGGCTAGGGTAAATTATAAGGCTTTGTCCGGGGGGGCTTGCAGCTTGTGGGTTGAAGAATTTAATTATGTTCTGCCGCAAAAACTCATTGCCCAGGAACCTATTCCCCACAGGGATGAATCTCGTCTCCTGGTGCTGCACAGGAAGGAGGGTTTTTTAGAGCATCGCTGCTTTCGGGATCTTGGCACCTACCTGCGCCCAGGGGATGTCATGATTTTAAATGATTCCCGGGTTCTACCGGCCAGGATATTTGCCAGACGGGCTAAAACCGGTGGGAAGGTTGAGACCCTCCTTTTAAAATCCCTGGGCCAGAATAAGTGGGAGGCCCTGGTGAAACCCGGGCGGAGGGTGCCGGTGGGGGAAGAATTGATATATGGTGAGGGTGAGCTAAAGGGTACGGTTGTTGCTAAAACAGTGGCTGGTGGTCGGGTAATAGAATTTAACTACCGGGAGGGAACCCTGGGAGAACATCTAGGGAATCTAGGCCAAATGCCCTTGCCCCCCTATATCCATAAGGAATTAAAGGACCCGGAGCGTTATCAAACGGTCTATAGCCGCCGGGAGGGGTCTGCAGCGGCCCCCACTGCCGGGCTGCATTTTACCCGGGAGTTCTTGCGGGAAATAAGGGATTGTGGTGTTGAGGTCCATTACCTTACTCTGCACGTGGGCCTGGACACCTTTCGCCCGCTGAAGGTGAAGAAGGTTGAGGAACATAAAATGCACACGGAGTATTATGAGGTCCCCAGCCAGACGGCGGAGGCTGTTAACCGCTGCAAAAGGGGAGGAGGCCGGGTAATTGCCGTGGGCACAACTGTTGCCCGCACCCTGGAAACTGCTGTCGTAGCCGGTTCGCTTTTGCCCGGAGAGGGCTGGTCAGATCTTTTTATTTACCCCGGCTATGAGTTTAAAATGGTGGATGTCCTTTTGACCAACTTCCATCTGCCCCAATCTACCCTTTTGCTCTTGGTAAGTGCCTTTGCCGGAAAGGAAAAAATCCTACATGCCTATGGGGAGGCTGTTAAGGAAGAGTACCGTTTTTTTAGTTTTGGCGATGCCATGCTTATAATATGATCTTGACTGGCAAGCTAAAGATTGTTTGAAAATAAGGAGTGGTCTACTTGCCCTTGTCCTTTGAAGTGACGGCCCGCTGCCCCGTAACCGGGGCCCGGGCGGGAAAACTCCATACATCCCGCGGAACCATCTCTACACCGGTATTCATGCCTGTGGGTACCCAGGCCACAGTAAAGACCATGACCCCAGAGGAGTTAAAAAGCCTGGGCGCTAAAATCATCCTCAGCAATACTTACCACCTTTACCTTCGTCCTGGGGCCGATATTGTGGCTGAGGCGGGGGGGCTTCATTCCTTTATGAACTGGGACCGGGCAATATTGACAGACAGCGGTGGTTTTCAGGTTTTTAGCCTTGATTCCCTAAGGAAGATTACAGAGGAGGGGGTAACCTTCCGCTCCCACATCGATGGTTCCAGGCACTTCATTTCCCCTGAGAAGGCCACGGAGATTCAAATGCAGCTGGGGGCGGATATTATAATGGCCTTTGATGAGTGTATACCCTACCCCTGTACATATGAATATGCCCGGGAGTCCACCCTCAGGACTAGCCGCTGGGCCAAGCGGTGTCTTTTGACCCATAAGAAGGAAGAACAAGCCCTCTTTGGTATTGTTCAGGGGGGCACCCATCGCAAACTGCGGGAAATGAGTGTGGAGGCCCTACTTTCCTTGGATTTCCCCGGCTATGGAATCGGTGGCTTGAGTGTGGGGGAACCCAAACCCCTCATGTACAAGGTCCTAAGTTATACCCTCCCCCTCCTCCCCGCCGACAAACCCCGCTATCTTATGGGCGTGGGTACTCCGGACTGCCTATTGGAGGGTGTTGCCCGGGGAGTGGATATGTTTGATTGTGTATTTCCCACCCGGGTTGCCCGCAATGGCACCATCCTCACCCGTAAGGGCAGGCTGGTGATCCGAAATGCCCGGTATGCCCGGGATTTTAGTCCCTTGGATCCCCAATGTACCTGCTATACCTGCCGCAACTATAGCCGGGCCTACATCCACCATCTCTTCAGGGCCAAGGAAATCCTAGGCCTACGCCTGGCCACCATTCATAATTTAGCCCTAATCCTTGATTTAATGGCAGCAATCAGGGAGCATATTGCGGCGGGGACCTTTGCCAGGTTTAAGGCAGATTATTTGGGGAATAATCAATGATATAATTGACGGAAAAAAAAGGGTTTCTTTTTAATTACCGGCAGGGATTGGGGATATGACCCGCGAAACTAAATAGGTGGAAAATGAAAGGAGGTGTACAGATGCCCGAGCAGTTAGCCGGTTTTCTCCCGCTTATAGTAATTCTTGCTGTTTTTTATTTCTTTATGATCCGGCCCCAACAAAAACAGAGGAAAGAACGGGCTGAAATGCTAAATAGCCTAAAAAAGGGAGACAAGATTGTTACAATAGGTGGCATCTATGGTACCCTGGTGGATGTGAAGGAGGATACCGTTAGGTTAAAGGTGGCGGACAAGGTTGAACTCACCATGTCCCGGGAATCAGTTGGGTATAAGAAGGATTAGTAAGAAGCAGGTTACGGCCTGCTTTTTTCTTTTTTCTGGCCGAATAGAGGGGATGTTGTCGAGGAGTTGGCAGGATTCCTGACAATAAAAACGAAGAGGAGGTGGTAAAATTAGGTAAAATGCCGGGGGTGACCTTCCATGGATGTTATCCTAGTGCCAATCCAGTGGATGCTCAGGAGATTTAAGGTGCGTTCCCCGTCGCACAAGGGATTTCGGGGCAGTTCGCCCCTGGGGTCCGCCTTGGATTTTATCCACCGCCTAACCTTACGCTACTATTATGAAAAGGCGAAAAATGATTATCGCCGGAGCGCCCACCATGCCAGGCGGTTGGGGAGTGAATGGAACCATAATGAGGCACTGCTGGTGGAAATGGTTGAACACTACCTTAAGGAGTGTGAACACTGTTGATTAAGGGAGTATCCCAGGGAAAAATTAAGAGGGGGCAACTTTACCTGGTCATGCCCCCGGGGGATCCCTGGATATACAGTAAAAGGCTGGTATTGGTGGTCCAAAATGATATTGGCAATCGTTTTTGCCCCACCATTATTGTCACTCCCCTCATTGATGATACCAGCACGAAGAACCTATTTTTTTCTGTGGATATTCCCCAAGGAAGGGTACAGGGCCTGTACAAGGATCAGGTGGCCCTGCTGTTCCAGCTCTTTACCCTACCCCGGGATCAATTTGTCCCCGACAACTTGATAGGGGCCATCCCCATAGATTTAATGCAGAAGGTGGATAAGGGGCTAAAGCTTAGTTTAGGTTTAAGTACCATACAGCAACTTCACAATCGTTTTTATCAGGCCCAAGGGGTGTAGGCTG